>JACQWB010000132.1 GCA_016209385.1 Candidatus Rokuibacteriota bacterium | reverse complement strand
CCAGTAGTCAGCCAGCCAGATGGTGTGCTTGGAGGGCGAGCCGCCAAACTCTTCCTGTTGCCCGGTGATCGAGAAGGCGCCGCCCTGGGCCTGGCCCAGGATGTCGTAGGACGCCCGGACGCGCCCCGGCCCCCAGCCGCCGAAGCCCCCGAGCCAGATGTAGATGAGGCGGGGGTTGATCTCCCTGAGCTGGCGGTAGCCCATCCCCCAGCGCTCGAAGGTGCCGGGTCGGTAGTTCTCGACCACGACGTCGGCCTTGGCCGCGAGCTTGTACATCAGCTCCCGCGCCTCCGGCCGGTGAAAGTCCAGCGAGATGAAGTACTCGTTGAAGTTGGCGCCGAAGAAGCCGAGGCCGGTCCCCGACTGCGGGACCCAGCGGGAGAGTGGGTAGAGGAACCCTTCGTTTCCCGGCGTGGAATGGCGCATGGGCTCGCCACGGCGCGGCAGCTCGATCTTGATCACCTCGGCGCCAAGCTCGCCCAGGTAGTTGGCGCAGGAGGGGCCGAGGATGTACTGGGTGCAGGAGAGAACGCGGTAGCCTTTGAGGACCTCGGGCTTGGCAAAAAGGGAGGCTGGGTTGAAGGTCTCGCGGCAGTAGCGCTCGAAGTCCCCGTCACCCTTCCCTCTCCCCGCCGGGGAGAGGGCGGGGGTAGGGGGCTTGCTGGCGCGCGCGTTGGCCTTGCGGGTTGGCTTCCGCTTGGTGGCCATCAGATCACCCCCTGCTTGGCAAGCCGGCCGAAGTCCTCGCGCGTGAAGCCGAGGAGCCGCCGGTAGACGTCGTCGTTGTCGTACCCGACGGGACGGCCCAGCCACTTGAGCCGTGCCGGGATCCTCTCCGCGAGCTGGGGCGAGGTCGCGACCAAGAGCTTGCCGTAGAGCTGGTCGTCGAACTCCTGCACCTGGTGGCGGTACTTGAAGTGGGGGTACTCGGCCACCTCGTGGATCGCCATGACGCCGCCCGAGGCGACCTCCTGACGGACCAGCTTCCGCTCGGCCTCGGCCCGCGTGTTGTCCTTGAGCCACTCGCAGAGGAGCGTGTAGGTCTTGACCTGGCGCGTGTGCGGCAGCCGTTCCGAGATGTTCCGCAGGTTGGTGTCGGCGATGATCTCCTCCTCCGCCTCTGGCACCTCGTCGCCCACGGTCTTCCAGATCCGGTACCAGAGCCGGTCGTGGCCGCCGCCCACCATCATGTAGCCGTCCTTGCACGGGTTCACGGCGTAGATGTTGATCGCGAGGTCCCAGTTGCCGTAGCGGGGCCGGATCGAGCCGTCCATGCCGTGCCAGACCCAGTCGTAGTCGAGGATCCGGATGATCCCCTCCGCCGCCGTGGCCTCGATGAACTGCCCCCTGCCCGAGGTGCGCTCGCGGTGGATCAGCGCCGCGACGATCCCCATGGCGGCGGCCGTGCCGCCGACGTGATCCGCCATCCACAAGCCGGAGCGGGTCGGCCGGCCTCCGAACTCCTTGGGATCGCCCGTCCCGTGGACGAAGCCGCACGCGGCCTGCGCCACCGGGTCGCGCATCCCGGGCTTGTCCTTGAGCGGCCCCCACTGCCCCCGCTGCCCGACCCAGCAGTACACGAGCCGCGGGTTCAGCTTCGAGAGCTGGCGGTAGCCGATCCCCCACTTGTCCCACTGGCCGGGGGGCGCGTTCTCGATGATCACGTCGACGTGGGTCGCGAGCCGCTTGAGGATCTCGCGCCCCTCCTTCTTGGCGAGGTCGAGCGTCACGGAGAGCTTGTTCCTCATCTCGTGGAGAAAATGCAGCCCGACCGGCTCGCCCCGCTGGTTGTCCTTCACCATGTACTCCTTGCGGCCAAAGGGGGTGAGCTGGCGGAGTGGGTCCCCGCCCGGCGGCTCCACCTGGATCACCTCTGCGCCGAGCTCGGCCAGCATCGAGGAGGCCCAGTGGCCGATCATCATGCCGGTCGAGCAGTCGAGGGCCCGGATGCGCCCGAGGGCCTCGGGCTTGTTGAAGGCCTTGTCGGGGTGGACGATGGATTCGAGGAAGTTCGGATACTCCCGGGCTTGCTCGGTCAGGGTTCCGTAGACTTCGTCGGGCGTCGGGGGCGGGGTGGCAGGCCAGGGCGGCCGGCCGCGGCGACCTCCTTTGAGGGCCTGGGCGTCAGCCATCGGGTCGTGTCCCTCCTTCGCGTTGAGAGTGGAAGCAGGGCAGACATTCGGCCGTGAAAGCGAAATGACAGGTCCACACTATAGCAAACCGGCTCCGCGCCGTTCAACCCTTTGTCGCCCGCGGGACGAGCCTCAGCCGATCCTGCCGGTTGCCCGGGTTTGAGGGCCGGTGGTATCCTGCCGGTGCGGAACGAGGCATGGGCGCACGGCGCGAGGCGTTCGAGGCGCGGTTCGGCAGGCTGGGCTCGGGATCCCGACGGCTCGCGGTCGGCGAGCATGCGTTCACGCTGATGGAGCTGATGGAGCGGCTCGGTCTGGCGGCCGACGGGTGTCGGACGATCGACGCGCGTGCGCTGGGGACCGACCGCTTCGTGATCCGCTTCCTGGACGCCGACGAGCGACGGATCGTGGCCTACGAGTTCGACAGCGGCTTCCGGTACCTCGCCGAGACGCGCGTCCACGTGGCCGAGTGGATCGGGGATGCCGATGGACTTTGAACTGCTCCGCTCACTGGTCGTCCCCAACACGACCAAGCTGGTCCTGCTCTCCGCCGACGGGCTCGGGGGCCTTCCCCATCCCGAGACGGGCCGGTCCGAGCTCGAGAGCGCGCGGCTTCCCAACCTCCACGCTCTCGCGCTCCGGTCCGCCTGCGGTCTGCTCATCCACGTGGCCCCTGGCATCACGCCAGGGAGCGGGCCCGGACACCTGGGGCTCTTCGGCTACGACCCGCTGCGCTACCGGGTCGGGCGCGGGGTCCTCGAGGCGCTCGGCATCGACTTCGAGCTTCGGCCAGGCGACGTGGCGGCGCGCGGCAACTTCTGCACCGTGGACCGCGACAGCCGGATCACCGACCGCCGGGCGGGCCGGATCGCGACCGAGCTCTGCGTGTCGCTCTGCCAGCGGCTGAGGAGCTTCCGGCTCGATGGGGTCGAGGTCTTCGTCGAGCCGGTCAAAGAGCACCGCTTCGTGCTCGTCCTCCGGGGGCCCGGCCTCTCGGGGCAGCTCACGGAGACCGACCCCCAGGCTCTCGGCGTCCCCCCGCATCCGGCGAGGGCCCTCGCCGCCGACGCCGAGCCGACGGCGCGGGCCGTCAACCGGTTCCTCGAGCATGCCCGCTCGGTGCTGGCCGACGCCGCGCCGGCGAACATGGTGCTCCTGCGCGGGTTCGACCGTCTCCCCGAGCTTCCTCAGTTCCCCCAACTCTACGGCTTAAGAGCCGCCGCCATTGCGGCCTACCCCATGTATCGCGGCCTCGCGCGCCTGGTCGGGATGGAAGTCTTGAAGACCGGGGCGACCTTCGCGGAGGAGGTCGCGACCCTGCGCCAGCACCGGGAGACCTACGACTTCTTTTTCCTCCACTACAAGGACACCGACAAGGCGGGAGAAGACGGAGATTTCGCCGCCAAAGTCGCCGCCCTGGAGCGTCTGGACCGCCTTATCCCCGAAATCCTCGCCCTCAAGCCGGACGTGCTCGTCGTGACCGGCGACCACGCCAGTCCCGCCGCCCTCAAGGGCCACGGCTGGCAACCCGTCCCGGTTCTCCTCTGGAGCGCGCACTGCGGCGCAGACCCGGTCAGTGAGTTCACCGAGCGCGCCTGCGCCGGCGGCAGCCTCGGCGTCTTTCCCGCTCAGCATCTCATGCCACTGGTCCTCGCCAACGGGCTTCGATTGACCAAGTTCGGCGCCTGACGGGACTTGCTGTCCGGTCCCTGCCGTACGTGACCCAGCACCCCCCATGCGCCTTGCCGCGCCCCGTGCGCGGGTCCGGCGCAGGTCGGTCTGGGCCCGCCCTCGGCGGCTGAATCGTCGGGCCGGCTCGGCTTTTCCCAGACCGCCTCCTGCGATATGATGGCGGTGTCTTCTGACCTCGCGGATTGCCGACAATGAGATTCACCGTCCGTCTTCTCAGCGCGATCTGGATCGCGGCGCTGCTCGTCATCGCCGGGTTCGCATTCTTCCAGATCCAGGAGGAACGGCATCGGCTGGTAGGCGACCTGGAGCGCCGGGCCGTGCTGTTGAGCGCGGGGCTCGACGAAGCGGTGGAATCGGCCCTCGCCCGCGGCTCGACGACGGCGGTGCAGCGCCTGTTGAAGAAGTTCGGCACCCCGAGCCGGTGGATCGCGGTCTATGATCGGTTCGCGGGCGTGGTCGCGGCTACGCCGGAGCTGAAGCCGGTCCTCCCTCCTTCGATGCCCGAGATCACCGACGCCCTCACGCGGGGCGCGGTGCAGAAGGGCTTCAGGAACGTCGGCGACAGAAGAACGTACGTGTACGTGACCCCGCTCCGGCGAGAGGAGCGGCTGGACGGGGCTCTCGCCGTCTTCCTCGATGCCTCCCACCTCGAGGCCGCGGAATGGGCGCTGTGGCAGAGCAACGCCGTGCACTTCCTCGTGCTGGCGGCTGTCATCTCGCTGATCACCTTTGTCGTCGTCAGGATCAGCATCACGCAACCGATGGCCAAGATGGCCCAGTGGACCAAGGCGCTGAGGACGGGGCAGCCGGTGCCCGTCCCCGACGTGGTCGACGCCCGGCTCTTCGGTCCCCTGGCGCTGGAGGTCTCCGGCCTGGTCGGGAGCCTCTACCGGGCCCGCGCGGCCGCCGAGCAGGAGGCGCTGCTGCGGCTCCAGGGCGAGAGCATCTGGACCGAGGAGCGCCTCAAGCAGTTCGTGAACCTGCGGCTGGCCGGCCGCCCGCTGATCGTCGTGTCGAACCGGGAGCCCGTCAGTCACGTGTGGCGGGCGGGCCAGATCGAGGCCCAGACGCCGGCGAGCGGCCTCGTCACGGCCATGGAGCCGGTGATGCGCGCGTGCGGCGGCGTGTGGGTCGCCCACGGCAGCGGCGACGCCGACCGGCAGGTCGCGGACGCGCGCGGACGGCTCGCGCTCCCGGTAGACGATCCCCGCTACACGCTCCGGCGGGTGTGGCTCTCGGCCGACGAGGAGAACGGCTACTACTATGGCTTCGCCAACGAGGGCCTCTGGCCGCTCTGCCATATCGTGCACACGCGGCCCCAGTTTCGGCCTGACGACTGGGCCTACTACCTCGCGGTGAACCAGAAGTTCGCGGCCACCGTCCTGGAGGAGATAGAGGGAACCGAGGAGCCGATGGTCCTCATCCAGGACTATCACTTCGCGCTGCTCCCCGCGCTCATCAAGGACGCGCGACCGGACGCGCGGGTCGCGATCTTCTGGCACATCCCCTGGCCGAACTTCGAAGCGTTCCGGATCTGCCCGTGGCACGACGACATCCTTCTCGGGATGGTGGGAGCGGACCTCATCGGCTTCCACACCCAGTACTACTGCAACAACTTTCTCGAGACCGTCGAGCGCGGGATCGAGGCTCGCATCGACTGGGAGCACTTCGCCGTGAGCCGTGGCCAACGGGTCACCTACGTCAAGCCGTTCCCGATCAGCGTCGCCCCCGAGTTCCTGGAGGATCCTCCCGCGGTGACCCGGCAGGCCCTCCTCGGCGGGCTCGGCATCTCGGCCGAGTTCCTCGGGGTGGGGGTCGAGCGGGCCGACTACACGAAGGGCCTGCCGGAGCGGCTCCGGGCGCTCCGCCGGTTCTTCGAGCGCTACCCGGCGTACCGGGAACGGGTCGTCTTCGTCCAGCTGGCCGCGCCCAGTCGGAGCCGGATCACCCGCTACCAGGAGCTCCAGGCCGAGGTGGAGGCGACGGTCGAGGAGGTGAACCGATCGCTCCAGACGCGGGGCTGGCGGCCGATCCTGTACCTCAAGCGCCACCACGAGCACCGCGACATCTGGCCGTTCTACCGCCACGCCGACTTCTGCATGGTCACCTCGCTCCACGACGGGATGAACCTGGTCGCGAAGGAGTTCGTCTCCGTCCGCGATGATGGCGACGGCGCGCTCATCCTGAGCCGGTTCACCGGCGCCTCCAGGGAACTGCGGGATGCCCTCCTCGTGAACCCGTACGACGTCGACGAGACAGCCGACGCGATCCGCGCTGCGCTCGAGATGCCGCCCGAGGAACGCCAGGCCCGTATGGGGCGGATGCGGGAGGTCGTGCGGGAGCACAACATCTACCGGTGGGCGGGTCTCCTTCTCAGCGAGCTGGCGCGCATCCCCGCAGAGGTCCTCGGAGTCAAGGAGCCCTGACGCTCCCCGGTCGTCTCTGCGCCCGTCTCGAGAAGGAGCTCGCGGGCGGCGCCGGGCTCATCCTCATTCTCGATTACGACGGCACCCTCACGCCCATCGTCCCGTCCCCCGGCGCGGCGCGCCTGGCTCCCACCGTTCGGAAGACACTGGACGGGCTGGCGAAGAACCCCCGGGTCGGGCTTGCGGTTCTCTCAGGCCGGTCGCTCCGGGACATCAAGACCCGGGTGGGGGTCGCGAACGTCGTCTACGGCGGCTGCCACGGCTTGGAAATCGAAGGGGCCGGGGTTCGGTTCAGGCACCGGAGGGCCGCTGCCCGGTCCCCACGCCTCAGCCGGACGGCTCGTACGCTGGCACGCGACCTCCGTCGCTTTCCCGGCGCCTTCCTCGAGCTGAAGGGGCTGGCGGTGAGCGTGCATTACCGGCAGGTTGCGTGGAGGCGGCGCGCCGAGCTTCTGGACCTGGCGGCACGAGTCGAGCGCCAGACGCCCGGGGTCACGAGCCTTCCCGGGAAGGACGTGTTCGAGTTCCTCCCTCAGGTCCACTGGGGGAAGGGAAAGGCTGCGGTCTGGATCACACGCCAGCTCGGCCGAAAGCTTGGGGGCCGGCGCGCCGTCGTCCTGTACGCGGGGGATGACGCCACCGACGAACCGGCGTTCACCGCCCTCAAGGGCCGCGCGCTGACCGTTCGCGTGGGCGTGGGGGCAGGGCTCGCGGAGTATGCCGTGGAGAGCGTCTCCGCAATCCACGCGTTGCTCCGGCGGATCGCGCGAGCTATGAGGCTGTCGGAGTAAGCGCGTTCGAGCGCCCACCCGCGCCTCCGGCGCGGGTACCCGGCCGGCGCAACCAACTCGGGCCTCGCCTCGTGGCTCTCCTCGCCTGCGGCTCGTCGGCAGCCCCTCGGCTCGAACACCAACTCAGGCCTCGCCTCGTGGCGGGCCTGCCTGCGGCATGGCCGACGCCCCTCGGCTCGAACTGCGCCTGGGGGAGGTCCGGAAGGGGCGGGTACCCGGGCATCCACGCCGAAGGCGTGGGGGTGCCTGGGTGGCCCCCCTCCGGGT
>JACQWB010000131.1 GCA_016209385.1 Candidatus Rokuibacteriota bacterium | reverse complement strand
GATCGGCTACCTGCCCGAGCACGTGCCGCTCTACAACGAGATGCCGGTGGCGGCGTACCTGGAGTTCGTCGCTGAGGTCAAAGGCGTTGGCCGGGCGGAGCGGAAACGGCGCGTCGCCGACGTGATGGAGCGCTGCCTGATCGCGGATGTCCAGCACCGCCTGGTCGGCCGGCTCTCCAAGGGATATCGCCAGCGCGTCGGGCTCGCCCAGGCCCTGGTCAACGATCCGGAGGTGCTGATCCTGGACGAGCCGACGATCGGGCTCGACCCCAGGCAGATCATCGAGATCCGGTCCCTGATCAAGTCGCTGGCGGGGCAGCACACGGTCATCCTCTCGACCCACATCCTGCCCGAGGTCTCGATGGTCTGTTCCCGGGTCATCATCATCAACCAGGGCCAGATCGTCGCCATGGACAGCCCGGAGAACCTGACCGCGCGCCTCTCCCAGTCGCAACGGATCCAGGTGCAGGTGGAGGGGCCGGCGGAGGTGGTCCTCGCCGAGCTGCAACGCCTCCCCGGCGTCCTGTCGGTGGACCAGAAGAGCCTGGTCAACGGCGTCGGGACGTTCCTGGTGGAGTCGGCGCGAGGGCGCGACGTTCGCGGTGACCTCTCGACCGCGGTCGTGCGCCGGGGGTGGGGGCTGCTCGAGCTGCGCGGGCTCGGGATGACGCTCGAGGACATCTTCATCAAGCTGGTGACCGAGGAGGAGGCCGCCGCGGCGCCCGAGGACGAGAGCGCATCATGAGGGTCTGGCCGGTCTTCAAGAAGGAGGTGCGTCTCTACTTCACGTCGCCGGTCGCCTACGTGGTCTTCACCATCTTCCTCGTGATCTCCGGCTACTTCTTCTCCTCCATCTTCGCCTTCTTCAGCCTGATGTCCATGCAGGCGACCATGAACCCGGCCTTCGCGCGCGACCTGAGCGTCACCGAGGGGATCATGCGCCCGCTCTTCTCCAACATCAGCGTGGTGATGCTCCTCCTGGTGCCGATCCTCACCATGCGCCTCTTCGCCGAGGAGAAGAAGAGCGGGACCATCGAGCTCTTGCTGACCTACCCGGTGCGGGATGGCGAGGTGCTGATCGGGAAGTACGTCGCGGCCTTCGTCCTCTACCTGGTCATGCTGGCCGCGACCGGGCTCTACCCGGCGATGCTGGTACGCTTCGCGCGCCTGGAGTGGGGGCCGCTCCTGACCGGCTACCTGGGGCTGGTGCTGATGGGCGGCGCCTTCCTGGCTGTGGGCGTCCTCGCCTCGTCGCTCACCGAGAACCAGATCGTGGCGGCCGTCGCCACCTTCGGGGCGCTCCTGATCTTCTGGGTGATCGGCTGGAGCGCCGACTTCGCGGGTCCGGGGTGGGGGAAGCTGCTCTCCCACCTCTCGATCCTCGAGCACTTCGACAGCTTCGCCAAAGGCGTGATCGACACCAAGGACATGATCTACTACCTGAACTTCACCATCCTGGCGCTCTTCCTGACGCTCAGGTCGCTTGAGTCGAAGCGCTGGAGGGGCTGATGGGACGGTCGGCGACGGCACGAGGGAGCGTCGCGTGAGCGCGTGGCTCAGGCAGCTCGGGAACTGGGCCGGACCGGCGGGCGTGGTCTTGCTGGTCGCGGCAGCCGCGCTCTCGGTCGCCCGGCCGGACTGGGAGAGGGTCCGGGCGGCCCTGGCCGTCGTCGGCGGGCTCGCGCTGCTCGTGGCGCTCTACGCCAGCTTCAAGGACGTCCGGGCCTTCTTCGCGCGACGCACGGCTCGCTACGGGCTGAACGTGCTGGCCATGGTCCTCCTCCTCTTCGGCATCGTCGCCCTGGTCGAGGCGATCTCCTACCGCCACAGCTACCGCCTGGACCTGACCGAGAACCGGCGCCACAGCCTCTCCCCGTACACCATCGAGGTGCTCCGGAAGTTAAAGGTGCCCGTGGAGGTCACCGGCTTCTTTCGCTCCGATCAGCCGGGCAAACGCATCGCCGAGGACCTGTTCAAGCAGTACGCGTCGTACTCCAAGGGAAAGCTCACCTGGCAGGTCGTGGACCCGGACCGGAACCCGGGGCTGGCCCGGCGGTACGGTATCGAGAGCTACGGGACCGTCGTGCTGGACACCAAGACCAAATCCGAGAAGGTGCTGGACGCCGAGGAGGAGAAGCTCACCAACAGCCTCGTCAAGGTCACGCGGGAGGGCAAACGCATCGTCTACGTGGTCCAAGGGCACGGAGAGGCCGAGCTCTCGAACACGGAGCGGCCGGGCTTCAGCGGAGCCAAGGCGGCCATGGAGCAGGCCAACTACGAGGTCAAGGAGCTGCTCCTGGTGCGGGAGGCCAAGGTCGCCGACGACGCGGCCCTCGTGCTCGTCGCGGGGCCGAAGAACGACCTGCTCCCGGCTGAACTCGAGGCCCTGGACGCCTACATCGCCCGCGGCGGGAAGGTCCTCTTCATGGCGAACCCGTTCCAGGCCGACGGGCTGAAGAAGTACCTGGAGAAGTACGGTATCGCGCTCGGCGACGACCTGGTCATCGACCGGATCTCGCGCGCCTTCGGCGGTGACTTCGTGGTGCCCGCGATCTTCCAGTACGAGCCCCACGCCATCACCAAAGAGTTCGGCAACGTGCTGACCTTCTTCCCCCTCACCCGCTCCGTGGATGTTCAGGCCAAGCCGCCAAAGGGCGTCAGTGCTCAGGTGCTGGCCAAGTCGGGGCCGGGGAGCTGGGGGGAGCGGACACGGGCGGAACTGGACAGCGGCGCGGTGAAGCAGGACCCTGACGACCGCCCCGGCCCGGTGCCTGTCGCCGCGGTCGCGACCGTGGAGGCGACGAAGCCGCCCGAGGGGAAAACGAACGTCAAAGCGCGGATCGTGGTCTTCGGGACCGCCAACCTGGCCGCCAACCAGTTCCTGAACATCCAGGGCAATAAGGACCTCTTCCTCAACACCGTGAGCTGGCTCGCCGAGGAGGAGGACCTGATCGCCATCCGCCCCAAGAATATCCGGCAGACCCCGATCGTCCCGACAGCCACCGAAGGCCGGCTCGTCTTCTGGATTCCCGTGGTCGTGCTCCCCCTCGTGGTGATGGCCTGCGGGATCTCCGTGCTGGTCCGCCGCCGGTACACCCACTAGCTGTCGGCGCCGATGCGCTGGAAGACGACCGCTGTCCTCGCCCTGCTCTTGGCCGCCTTCGCGGGCTTTTACTACGTCTACGAGATTCGCCTAGCCCCCGAGCGGGAGAAGGCCCAGCAGGCCAAGGGCCGCCTCTGGACGGTGGAGGCGAAGGACGTGGAGGAGGTGGTCTTCAAGCGCAAGGCGGACACGGTCCACCTCAAGCGGGAGGGCGACGGCTGGAGCCTGCTGAGCCCCGTCCAGGCGAGAGGTGACAAGGGGCCGGCGGACGACGTCGTCGCGAACCTGGTGACTGCCAAGGTGGACCGCGAGATCGACCCGAACCCCGGCAAGCTCGACGACTTTGGCCTGGACCCTCCAGCCGTGGAGGTCACGCTCAAGGTCAGGGGGAAGGCCGAGCCGCTCGCGCTCCTCCTCGGGGGCAAGAACCCGACCGGCGTCTGGGTGTACGCGAAGGAGAAGGCCAAGCCGGCCGTCTTCGTCCTCTCCGAGTTCACGCTCCGGGATGCCAGCAAGCCGGCCAGCGACTTCCGGGACAAGACCATCCTCGCCTTCAACCGCGCGGATGTGACCCAGCTCGAGATCAGCCACCGCGGTCAGCAGCTCGCGGCCGAGCGCGCCAGGGCGCCTTCCGAGTGGAAGGTCGTGAAGCCGCGCGCGCGCCGGGCCGACTGGGAGCGGCTCTCCGACTTCATCGACAAGCTCCAGTTCACGAAGATCAAGGAGTTCGTGGCGGACGCCCCGAGGTCGGTGGCTCCCTACGGGCTGGACCAGCCGACCCGGGTCACTCTCTGGACCGGAACCGAGAAGGGCCGCACCGCCAAGACGCTCCTGCTGGGCAAGCTGGACGCCGCGAAAAGGGGTGTCTATGCCATGCGCCAGGGCGAGGCCGGCGTGTTCCTCGTCGGCGAGGAGATCTGGAACGTGCTCCCGAAGAGCGAGGCTGACCTCCGGGACAAGACCGTCCTCGATTACGACCGGGACAAAATCGCGCGGATCGAGCTCGAGAGCCCGAAAGGGAGGGTGGTGCTCGCGAGGGAGAACGACAAGTGGCAGATCAAGGAGCCCGAGGCGCTCAAAGCCGACGAGGCTGAAGTCGGCGGACTCCTCGGGAAGCTCAAAGACCTCAAGGCCCAGACCTTCGTCGCCGAAGGCCCGGCAGCGGTGGGGCGCTACCTGACGAAGCCCGAGGTCAAGGTCTCGCTCTTGGAGTCGGGCGGTCAGACGCCGAAGACGGTGCTGCTGGGGCCTGCGCCGGAGAAGCGGGACGGGAAGACACTGGCCTATGCTGCCGTGGTCGGCCAGGGACCCGTGGTTCTGGTCGACTCCCAGGCCCTCAAGGACCTCGCCCGATCGGCCACCGACCTCCGCGACCGGTCTCTCCTCGGCCTGTTCGACCCCAAGGACGTCAGGCGCTTTCAGGTGAGAAGCGGCGGGCAGGTCATGCTGGTCCAGCGGAAGGGCGACGCCGACTGGCGCGTGGTCGAGCCCAAGAAGGGCAGGGCGCGCGAGGCGAGGGTCAACGATCTCCTGTTCACGCTCCGCAACCTGAAATGGAGCGAGCTGGTCTCCCCCAAGGGCGAGGATGCGGCGCGCTACGGCTTCGACGCGCCGAGCTTCGAGGTCACCCTCTGGAAGGCCGACGGGGGAGAAATCGGCACGCTGGTCGTTGGCAAGAAGGAGGCCGAGAAGACCTATCTCAAGACGAAGGCCTCCCCGGCCTTCTACGCCGTCGAGTCGCGGCAGCTCGGCGACTTTCCCAAGATCCCCGACGACTTCCTGTCGTAGCCCCTCCCGCCCGTTGCCCCGTGAGGCCCGGGACTGTAAGATGAAGACGATGGCCGGCCGGATCTACCTGAAGCAGATGGAGTTGGGTTCCATGCAGAACTTCGTCTACCTTGTGGGCGACCCGGTGGCGAAGCAGTGCGTGGTGGTCGACCCGGCCTGGGAGATCGACACGATCGTCGGCACGGCCCAGCAGGACGACATGACCATCATCGGCGCACTGATCACCCACACCCACCAGGATCACGTGGGCGGCCATCTCTTCGGGATGGACATCCCGGGTGTCGCCGACCTGCTCGAGCAGGTCAAGGCGAAGGTGTACGTCCACAAGGCGGAGCGGGAGTTCCTCAAGGGGTTCGGGTCCGATCTCGTCAAGGTCGATGCCAACGACACGCTCCAGGTGGGCGCGCTCACCCTGACCTTCGTGCACACGCCCGGGCACACCCCCGGGTCCCAGTGCTTTCTCATGGAGGACCGGCTGATCTCCGGCGACACGCTCTTCATCGGCTCGTGCGGCCGGACCGATCTCCCCGGGAGCGATCCGACCGAGATGTACTACTCGTTGACCCAGCGTCTGGCCAAGCTACCCGACGAGACGGTTCTGCTCCCCGGCCACAACTACGGCGGAACCTCCTCGACGCTCGGCACGGAAAAGCGGGGGAACCCGTTCATGCGGTTCACCTCCCTCGGCGATTTCCTGAGCGTCATGGGCGGCGGCCGGATCGTGCTCCCCTAATTAACGTCGGAGGGGGCCTGGACGGCCCCCTCCGAAGCCTCCCCCAGAGATTGCGCCGGCAAAGCCGGCGCTCGAAAAGCTCGGAGGGAGGTCCGCCCCCCTTCCGAGCCTCCCCCCAGGGGTTGCGCGGGCAGAGCCCGCGCTCGATGATCGGAGGGGGCCTGGACGGCCCCCTCCGAGGCCTCCCCCATGGCGGTTCGAGCGTGGCGGGTTCGGCCATTACTCGGAGGGGGGCTTCGCCCCCCGTCCGAACCTCCCCCCCTGGATTGCGCGGGCAAAGCCCGCGCTCGAACCCGGGAGGCAGGCCACCCGCCGCGCGCCCCTTACTGCGCGGTCACTCCCCCGTCCACGAACAGCACCTGGCCCGTGATGTAGGCGGGGCAGGTCGCGAAGAATACCACCGCGGCAGCCACGTCCGCCGGATCGCCCTCCCGTCCCATGGGGACCTCCCTGCGCAGCCGTCGCCGCAGAGCGGCGGGAGCGCCCTCGGGCAGCAGCACCGCGCCCGGAGCGACGCAGTTCACCTGCACGCGCGGCGCGAGCGCGACGGCCAGGCCCCGGGTGAGCATCAGGAGGCCAGCCTTGGAGACGCAGTACGGGATGTAGGAGGGCCATGGCCGGACACCCCCGACGTCGGCGATGTTGACGATCCGGCCGGTGCCGGCGCGTTGCATGACGCGCGCAGCGGCCTGGCTCACCAGGAACGGGCCTCTCAGGTTCACGGCGAGGAGGCGATCCCACTGCGCGGGGGTCGTCCGCCCGAACGGTGTCGGGAAGAAGATGGCGGCGTTGTTGACCAGCAGGTCGAGCCGGCCGAAGTGGCCGAGCGTCTGGCCGACCAGGCGGCGCGCCTCGGCGGCCACCGAGACGTCGGCGCGGAGGGCCCGGGCCTCGACGCCGAGGGCGCGGAGCTCCCGTACGGTGGCACGGGCCGCTGCCCCGGAGCGATGGTAGTTGATCGCGACGTCGCACCCCTCGCGTGCGAGGGCGAGCGCGATCACGCGGCCCAGGCGGACGGCGCCACCTGTAACCAGGGCGACCCGTCCTGCCAGCTTCGCGACGGCACCGGATGGGGCACCGCCAGCGGCCAATTTCTTGACACCTCGTGCCTGCTGTGGTTTCATCGGGTTCGCTATGCGAAGCGTGCGCAACTGGTTCAAGGTCCGCCTGCTCACCGGCTTCTTCGTCACCGTCCCTGCCATCGCTACCTCGTGGCTGCTCTACGTCTTCTGGGACAAGATCGACGACTTCTTTTCCCCCGGTTACGAACGGGTCTTCGGCCGCCGGATCCCTGGCCTCGGCTTCCTCACCGCAGTGGCGCTGATGTTCCTCATGGGGACGATCGCCACCAACGTGGTGGGCCGGCGGATCCTCTCGTGGGCGGAGGGCTTGCTCCTCCGGGTGCCTGTGTTCAGGAGCGTGTACCCTTCGGTCAAGCAGCTGCTCCAGTCCTTCTCTCCCGAGCGGCGGAACGCCTTCAAAGAGGTGGTCCTGGCCGAGCACCCGCGCAAGGGCGAGTACGTCTTTGGCTTCCTCACCGGGGAGGTGCTGGTGGAGGGGTCCGAGGGCAAGCGCCAGATGGTGACCGTGTTCATCCCGACGAACAACCTCTACCTCGGCGACGTGGTCCTCCTCCCGAAGGAAGAGGTGATCCCGACCGGGCTGCCGATCGAGGAGGGGATCCGGATCATCCTCTCAGCCGGCACCGCAACCCCGTCCCGCCTCCCCCGGTTCCATGGCTGACGACGTGGCGGGTCCCACCTGTCATGGCCTCAGACCTTAGGCAGCCGGGCAGTCGAAGTCAAGCCCGGACGGTGAACCCTAAAAACGCTCTAAGCGAATGGGTCTGAGCGGAAGTACGTGGGGACGCGGGGTTACGGAACAACGAGTGCGCGAGAAGGCTGCTGGAAAAAACGCTCTAACGATCGGAGGGGGCGTCGGCCGCCTGCACGGCGGCGTG
>JACQWB010000130.1 GCA_016209385.1 Candidatus Rokuibacteriota bacterium | reverse complement strand
GGTCTCGGAGGGGGCCGTCGAGGCCCCCTCCGACGATCGAGCGCGGGCTTGGCCCGCGCAACAGGGAGGGGGAGGTTCGGAAGGGGGCCGAAGCCCCCCTCCGAGGATCTAGAGGCCGATCAGCGACCGGATCGTCGGGAGGTCGAGCGAGCCGCGGAGGGCGTCGGCGAGGCTGTCGTAGGCCGCTTCCCTGACGGCCCGATAGTCGGGGACAGGCGTGGCCAGCGATCGCACGGCCAGCCGCCCGAGCCAGGTCACGAGACGCTCGCGCACAGTAGGGTTGTCGAGGCAGCCGTGGAGGTAGGTCCCCCAGACCCGCCCGTCTTCGGTGATGGCCCCCTCGGGATCCTCAACCGCCGCCCGACCGGCCCGCCGGATCGCGAGGAGCGGAGTGAGGCTCGTGAGCGGGGTAGTACGCCCCATGTGGATCTCGTACCCTTCCCACTCGCCGCTCCCCTCGCCCCACGGACCCCGGAGGAGACGGGCGACCACTCGGCGGGTAACCTTCGGGGGCTCGAGCACCGTCGCGATGGGCAAGAGGCCGAGCCCCGACTCCTCGCCGCCACTCTCGACGCCGCAGAGGTCGCTCACCGAGCAACCGAGCATCTGGTAGCCCCCGCAGATCCCGCCGATCGCCCCGCCGCGCTCCCGGTGCCGGCTCAGCGCACGGTCGAACCCCTCGGCCTTGAGGAACCTGAGATCGGCAATCGTGTCCTTGGAGCCGGGAAGAATGACCAGGTGGGCGCCGTCGAGGTCTTCCGCATGGGAGGCGTACGAGACCTCGACCCGCGGGTCGAGTTCGAGGGGGACGAAGTCGGTGAAGTTGGCGATGTGGGGCAGGCGGACCACCGCAATCCTGACTCTCGTCCGCCTGGCACGGGCTTGGGGCTCCGACTGGCTCGCCTCAGGCGTCGCCTCGGGAACTGTCTCAAGGGCTACGCTGTCCTCCTCCGGGAGATAGAGGCGGGGGAGAAACGGAACGACGCCGAGGACCGGTCGGCGCGTCCTTTCCTCCAGGAACTCGATGGCTGAAGTGAGAAGTGAGGCATCTCCCCTGAACTTATTGATAATGAAGCCTTTTACAAGGCGTCGGTCCCAGGGCTTGAGGATCCCCAACGTTCCGACCAGGCTGGCGAAGACTCCGCCACGATCAATGTCTCCCACGAGGATCACCGGGGCCCGCGCCAGCCGGGCCACCGCCATATTAGCGATGTCTCTGGCCATCAGGTTGGGTTCCGCCGGGCTGCCTGCGCCCTCGATCAGGACGAGGTTTGCTTCCCTCGCGAGCCGCCGATAGCTCTCCTCCACCACCGGCCAGAGGCGCGCCGTCATCGCGAAGTACTCCTGAGCGGAGGCAACCGCGTGCACCTTTCCGAGCAGGACGACCTGGCTTCCCCGGTAGGACTCCGGCTTGAGGAGGACCGGGTTCATCTCGACGCGCGGCTCAACCCCCGCCGCCTCCGCCTGCATCGCCTGGGCCCAGCCCATCTCGCCACCGTCGCGCGTGACATAGGCGTTGAGCGACATGTTCTGCGACTTGAACGGGACCACCCGGACCCCATCCTGCCGGAAGAGCCGGCAGAGTCCCGCGACCAGCAGGCTCTTTCCCGCGTGGGATGCGGTCCCCTGGATCATGAGCGCCCGAGGGCGGGCGACCGCGCTCATCGCGTCAGCTCGGCCAGGATGACGGAGACAAGCACGGCGATGGCGCTCGCGCTCATGAGCACCCGCAGCGCCCGGTCGATGCACGCAACTCCGGGTAGTTCCCCGGCCCCCAGACGGTAAGCTCCCGGCTTTTCCAGGGCGACACCTAGCGCCCCCGCCATTGCGGCCATCGTCCACCCCGCGTTGGGGCTCGCCGTCCGGCTGTGGTCGAGGACCATCGTCCTCCACGCATCACGGGCGGCCTCTCCCGAAACGAAGGCCCCCACGACGATGGCGAGCCCGGCGAGCCGGGCGGGAACCCAGTTCAGGAGATCGTCGAGCAAGGCCGCCGGTTTCCCCAGGTACTCGAGCTCGCCCTCCCGGTAGCCCCACATGGCGTCCGCGGTGTTGATCACGCGGTAGGCCCAGGCTCCGGGAAGCCCGAAGAGGAGGTAAAAGAAGAGCGGCGCGACCACGCTGTCGGTCAGGTTCTCCGCCACTGACTCCACCGTCGCAGAGGCCACGTGCTCCGCCGACAGCGCCGCTGTCGGGCGACTGACCAGACTCCGGCCCACCAGACGACGCGCCTCCTCGAACTGTCCGCTCGCCAGCGCGTTCCTCACCTCCCCGGCCGCGAGGACGAGGCCTTTCACGGCGAACGCGCACTTGAGAAGCCAGGCCTGGAGCAGCACCCCGAGCCATCCGAGTGCCTGCGCCACATGCACCAGGCCGGCCACGACCGCCGTGACCAGGAGCGCAACGCCCAGCATCGCGAGCGCGCCATAGCACATCAGGAAGGCGGGGCCGCCCTTCCCGCCCCGTTCGCGAGCCCACGCCAGCCCTCGCCCGACCCAGGCCACCGGGTGCCAGCGGTTGGCGGGCTCGCCCAGCGCCAGGTCAAGGAGCACGGCAAGGGCGAGGATGAGCCACGGCTCGAAGACCCCTCTCCAGATCGGATTCATGGCGGTACCAGCCCATTACACGATGACGACCTGACCGTCCTCCGCCCACTCGTCCTCGACCTCCGCGAGGTGATCGAGCATGTCCTGGCTCTTCCCGAAAGCGTCTCCCGAGCCCAGGACCTGAAGTTGCACCTCGCCGATACCCCGTGCGCTCACCGCAGCTCGAAGACCACCGGGAGCCGGACTCGAAGGGTGCGGGGCATCAGCCCGTCGGGAAACGGAATCGGTGCGAGGCTCCGGACCGCATCGAGGGCCGCCTCGTCCAGGATCCGATGGGAGGACGAGCGGAGGAGCGAGGCGGAGCCGATCGCCCCGGTAGGGAGCACCAGGATCTCCAGCTGGACGGTTCCGGCGAGCTCTCGGCGGCGCGCCGCGAACGGGTAGTGGAGCGTCTCCTGAATCCGCTGACGCAATCGGGCGAGATAGAGGACATACTCAGGAGCCGGTCCTTCCCGGTCCGGCACTGGCGCCGCGAGCGCCAGACCCGGGCTCGATCCTTCGCCAATTGCGTCTGGCCCCCCGCCTGTCACCGGCGCGGAGGGCGCCCCTGTTTCCTCGCCGCCATCCCGAAGGGCGACCGGGGGTAGACTCGCGTCCTTGCCGTCGGACGCACGCCAGGCGCTTCGAAGTTCGGCCTCGGATCGGACGCTGGCTCCACCATCGAGTGCAGCCTCCGCGCGCACTCCCTGCGCCCAAGCCGTTTCCGTTGGCTCGCGGCCTATCGGCGGCATGGCGGGCTCACCCCTCACCGGAACCGCTTCGCGGTCCTGTGACGCCACCGGACCGGCCGCCGGCGGCGGGGGTGCGGTGAGCCGCTCGCTGTCCGCCGCTACGGGAGGAGGTGGAGGCGGAGGGAGGGCGGCGACGCCGGGAGGTATGTCAGGCGATGGTGGATGCACGCGCGCCAGGTTTGGTCCTGTCTCACGGGGTCCGACTGGCTGCGCCTGCAGGGCGCTGCCGCCGTGGGCGACTGACGCTGCCGATGAGACCCGCGGGGACTCGACGAGAACCTGGCTCAGCTCCACGACAATGACGGGCGGCGGCGCGTCGCGTCCGAAGAGAGGGAGGATCGACACCAACCCTACACCGTGAAGCGCCAGGGAGGCCGGGACGCTCAGGAGCCAGCGCCGGAGCGTCATGCCTGCTCTTCCACCCACCGGCGGATGCCGGCCTCCAGAGCGGATCGGACGGCCCGTGCGACCAACCAGCCCATCTCGCTGGCCGGTCCGCCGAAGCGGCAGCGGCGCCCGCGGTCGGTCGCCGCAACGACGACGGCGTCGGTGGAGGTCCCGCTGGCGAACGATCCTTCCGGAGATCGGATCCCGGCCTCGGCCAGGGTGAGCGCTTTGACTTCAGTGGCGGTCATGACCAGGTTCACCAGCGCGGCGGGTTCGGGGGCCGCGTCGAGAATGATGATCGTGTTGATCGTTGAGGCGCGCCACGCCGCCACCGGGCTGCGACCGGCCCGCACCGGGTTCCCCAACCCGACGGTGACCAGCGCGAGCGCAGTAATCGCGTCCGCCGCTTCGACGGCCAGCTCCGCCTTTTCTGTCCAGGCCGAGGTCATGAGGCCCACGCATGGCCGCGGCAGCTCGCGGCGCCGGACAAAGGCTGTCAGCTCTCCCTCCGGGTTCTCGCAGGGGAAGTTCTTGGGGACGTGGAGGTTCACGATGGATCGGACCGCGCCGAAGCCCCCGCCCACGACGGCTGACGAGACGGCGCGCAGGGGAGCCCGCCCGCGAACGGTCACCGCTTCTCGATCGATGGCGATCTCGATCCCCTCGATCATCCTCGCTCCCCCTTTAAAATTCGATGCCGCTCTGGGCTGGAATCCCTTGATCGCGGAACGGGTGCTTGATCAGGCGCATCTCGGTGACGAGATCCGCCATTTCGAGGATCTGAGGATGGGCGTTCCGGCCCGTGAGGACCACGTGTACCTCCGGCGGCTTCTGCCGGAGCGCCTCCAGCACCCACTCCACCGGCAGGTAGCCGTAGTCGATGACGTAGTTGATCTCGTCCAGGATCACGAGCCGGTACTCGCCCGCGAGGAGCCGCTCCTTGAAGAACGCCCAGGCCTCGTGGGCCTTCTGGGTGTCGCGCTCGCGGCTCTTCGTCTCCCAGGTGAACCCCTCACCCATCGGGTGAATCTCGATCCACTCCTTCAGGCGCTCGGCCGTGACCAGCTCGCCGTAATGGCGGCTCCCCTTGATGAACTGGCCCACGAAGACCCTGTAGTTGTGGCCGAGCGCGCGGAAGGCCATGCCCAGCGCGGCCGTGGTCTTCCCCTTGCCATCGCCCGTGTGCACGACGATCAGCCCTTTCGTCCTGCGCTCCTTGATGACCTTCTTCTCGACCACGTTCGCCTCCCTACGCCAGTCGTGCGGCCGGAAGGGGTTGGGCGGCCAAGGCGGCACGAATGAACCCGACGGCCGGTGCCGCGTCCCCGCGCACCGGCCGCAGGTCGTCGCGGAGCGTGTCATAGGCGACGATGGGAACGACTGCCGGGTCGTCCACCGGCTCCTCCCAGAGCCCGGCGATATGGCGGAACACCGCTAGGTCGCTCGCCTCGTTCTCGGGCTCCGACTCGCGACGCTCTCTCCTGCGAAAGCGGCGCCGGATCTCTTCCCAGTCGTCGCACCGGCACCAGACGAGCACCGGCGTCCTGCCCAACGCCCGGCACGAGTCGTACACGTCGCGGCGCTTGCCCCGCTCGCCGTGCACGGCATCGACGATGACAGGCTCGCGCGCGGAGACCAGCGCGTGCTCGAGCCGTCGCGCCATCTCCGCGTAGGCGCCATCGCGCACCCGTTCGTACTCGGCCACGTTCGCCGTAAACCCTCGGGTCCGCCGCACCCAGTCGGGTAGAGAGATCCCCAGCGACCGGTAGACGTCGCAACTCCGGATGAGGACGCCGCCGCCGTACGCGTGGAGGCGCGCCGCGGTGGTCGTCTTGCCCGATGCGGGCAGCCCACACATCAGCAGCACATGGGACGCGAGCACGCCGTCGAACACCACGTCAGTATTTCACCTGGAAGCCGGCCAGAACGTTCACCCCGAGGGCGCGGAAGCCGAACGTCTCGAAGTAGCGCTCGTCGGTGAGGTTCTGGACGCGAAGGGTGAAGTCGAGACCTGGGAACGATCCTTTCTTTTCCACCAGGTGGTACGTTCCCCCTACATCGATGCGGTGGTAGCCGGGGTTGCGCTGAAAGCTCGCGGCTTCGAACTGGCTCGAGACGACGTTCGCCTGCGCGAAGAGGTTGAGGGCGCGGGTCGGGTCCCATGAGACGCCCAAGTTCCACCGGTGCGGGGCGAAGCGCCGCAGCGGGAGACCGGTGATCAGGTTCTCGGTGTCGGTAAACGTGTAGTTGACGCTGAAGAAAAGGTTGTCGAGGATGTCGACCTCGGAGTTGAATTCGAGGCCTTCGGTCCGCGCCTTGGCCACGTTTTCGGGCCGGAAGAGCCCGCCGACCAGCAGAAACTGGATCAGGTCTTCAAACGTGTTTCGGAAGTAGGTCGCCCCCAAGCGAATTCGGTTCGCCCAGAGTTTTTGCTCGATCCCCGCGTCCCAGCTCCTGCTCTGCTCCGGCCTCAGGTCCGGGTTGCCGAACCCCGGGAAGAAGAGGTCGTTGATGGTCGGGGCCCGAAACCCCTCACCGTAGCTGCCGCGCAGCTTGGTTCCCCACTCCTTGACCAGGTACACCGCCCCGGCGCGGGGCGTTGCCTCGGTCCCGAAGACCTCGTTGTCCTCCACCCTGACGCCTCCCGACAGGAACAGCCGGTCGAAGAGCCTCAGCTCGTCCTGGAGGAACACTGACTGCACGTCGATTTCCTCTCGGAAGACCCTACGATTGGTGCCGCGATCGTTCCGGTGCTCGAGGCCCACGGACAACGTGTTCCACCTGCCGAGGTGAAAATGATTGACGAGCTCCACTTCGCGGCGGCGGGTATTGATCTGAGAAATCGTGCTCCCGAAATCGATTCCGGGAGTCAACGGGTCCTGAAAGCCAAGCTGGTTCCAGAACTGGCCAAACCGGAGGCGCAGTTCATACCCGGGGATCGGCTTCTGCTCCCACTGGAGACTGAGGGTCGTCAGCTCGTTCTGCTGCTGGGCGTCGGGATCGAGGATGAAGAACGGGCGGGTCCGGATGGTCCGGTCGACGGGCAGGTCGGTGTCAGACCTCGCGTATCGGACGCTCAACGAGATATGCCCGTTCCACGGGAGGGCGAGCCCTAGCCGGCCGGTAAGCCCGCGTTGCTCCGAGTCATCGTTCCTGAACTGGCCACCGCTCTCGAAGGCTGAGGCTGAGAACGCGTAGTCCAGGAGCTTGTAGCTTCCGCCGACGGACAGTTGTTCTCGGTGAGTCTCGAAGCTCCCCCCCTGAAGGTGAAGGGCGGCAGCGGGCGGGCCAAGGCCGCGCTTGGTGATGATGTGCACCACTCCGCCGATGGCATCGGCGCCGTAGAGAGTGGATTGTGGGCCGCGCACGATCTCGATCCGCTCGATCTGCTCGATGGCGAGATCGGAGAAGTTGAAATCGCCGCTCGTGGGGCTCTTGACCCGGAGCCCGTCCACGAGCACCTGGACCTGCGTGGCCCCGGCGCCTCTGATCCTGAGCGACGTGAGCTTTCCAAGGCTCCCCGACCGTTGGATCTCTACACCGGGAACCTGACGGAGCGCGTCTCCCACAGTTTCGTAATGGTGGGTCTTGAGCTCCTCTTCCGTAATCACTGTGACCGCCGCCCCCAATCGTTCCTGGGGCGTCTCGATCTTCGTCGCGGTCACCACCACCGGCTCCAGCCGCTTGACCTCCTGGGCCAGGCCCATCGGCGCCGGCATCAGGAGGAGCACGAACACGATCGGTACAGCTCGGACCATCGCCCGACTCCTTTTTCCGCGAAAGGGTTGGACACCATCGCCCCGGACAGGTCTCCTGACTCGTGGATCGTCGCGTGCGTCCAACCTTCCCGTCCGCGGCAGCGCGGACAGTGGCTCCGGCATGCGGATCTGGGCGCCGCTCCCCACTCACAGTGGCGGGACCGTGCCGGCCTCGGCTCAGCGAGCCTCACCAGCTTCCCTGAATCCGGGACGACCCTCGACCTCCGGGACTCTCACCTCCCTTCGGACTCCGGCCAGACGACCTGCACCACGAGCCGGCGGGTTGCCGGGCTCTTCTCGACCACGACGGGACAGCCATACACCGCGGTCAGCACCGCCTCGTCGAGGACTTCCTCGGGAAGCCCCGCGCGCACCAGTGTGCCGTCGGCGAGCAGGAGGAGACGATCCGAAAGGTCCGCGGCCAGGTTCAGGTCATGGGAGACCAGCACGATCGTGACGCCGCGCTCCCGGTTCAGGCGCCTGAGGAGCCGGGCGCACTCGGCCTGGTGATGGAGGTCCAGGTGCGCCGTCGGCTCGTCCAGGATCAGGAGCCGGGGCCGCTGGGCGAGCGCGCGCGCCAGGATCGCCCGCTGGCGCTCGCCGCCGCTCAGGTCCCCGAGCGGAGCCGCGGCCAGCTCGAGGACGCCGGTCGCCGCCATGGTGTCCCGCGCGATGGCGAGATCCTCCGGGCTCTCGAAGAAACGGCCGGGCGCGTGCGGGTAGCGCCCCATGACCACGAGCTGCTCCACCGTGAAGGGGAACCCGTGGGGCACGTCTTGCGGGACCACCGCGACCTGACGGGCCAGCTCCCATCGGGGCAGGCGGGCGAGCGGCCTGCCGTCGAGGAGGATCTCCCCCGCCGCCGGCTCCACCACCTTGCTCAGGAGCCGGACCACCGTCGTCTTTCCCGCGCTGTTGGGCCCGATCACGCCCAGGATCTCGCCGGGGGCGACGGTGAAGGAGAGGCCCGCGAGCCTGAACGGGCGCACACGCCGCGCTCCCGCGGTCCGGTAGACGAACTCCACATCCCTCAGCTCGACGAGGGGATTCACGGGATCCCCCGGTAGCGGGTCCGCAAGAGGTAGACGAAGAACGGCGCGCCGCAGAACGAGGTGATGATGCCGACCGATAGCTCGGCGGGCGCGATGACGCTCCGGGCCAGCGTGTCTGCGGCGAGGAGGAAGCTCCCGCCACCCAGGAGGGCGGCCGGCACGAGCAGCCGGTTGTCAGGACCCAGGAGCATCCTCAGCATGTGGGGAACGATCAGCCCCACGAAGGCGATCGGTCCCGCGAAGGCGACCACGGTTGCCGTCAGCAGCGCCGCCCCGAGAAAGATCCGGAGCTTCAGGCGCTCGGCGTTCACGCCGAGCTGAACTGCCGCCTCCTCCCCGAGGGCCAGGAGGTTGAGCGCGCGTGCCTGGCTCACGATCAGCCAGAAGCCAGCGCCCGCGAACAGCGCAAAGAGTGCCAGCGACCCGGGGGGGATCGGCCCGAGATTGCCGAGGAGCCAGTGGATCACGCCACCCAGCCGGTTGAAATCCACGACCGAGATCAGCACCGCGATCGCGGAGGAGAAGAAGATGCCGACGATCACTCCCGCCAGGAGGAGCGTCTGGACCGGAAGCCGCCCGTCAGCCGAGGCGATCGCGTACACTGTTACCGCCGCAGCCAGGCCGCCGACGAAGGCCAGCGCGGTGAGCCCCGCGGCCTCCACGACCGTGAGCCCCAGACCGAAGAGCTGCGCCACCACGACCCCGAAGGCAGCCCCGCTCGACACCCCGAGGACCGCCGGCTCGGCGAGCGGGTTTCGTGTCAGCGCCTGAAAGCCCACCCCGGCCACGGCGAGCGCCCCGCCGGCGAGGACGGCGACGGCGATCCGTGGAAGCCGGAGGCTCAGGACCACGACCGCCTCAGCCGACTCCGCCTGGGCGCGTCCGAGGAGGACACGGCCGATGGCTCGCGGCGAGAGCGGGGCGCCGCCGACGAGCAGCGCCACAGCGCCCACGGCGAGGAGCACCGTCAGGAGGACACCGAGGGCGAGGACGAGGCGGTGTCGCAGGGTCATCGAAACGCTTCCGGATGAATGACGCGCGCCAGCGTCTCGAGGCCGTCCACGATCCGCGGACCGTAGCGGTGGAGCAGGTTTCCGTCCACGGAATGGATCCGCCCGGCCTTGATCGCGGGCAGGCTGGCGAGCCGGTGCCACTTCTCCCGGGACATGGGGGAAGAGCCTGAGCCGTGGGTGGCGAGAATGATCACCTCGGGGGCGCCGGCGACCGCGGCCTCCAGGCTGTAGCGGGGGTAGGCCTCGGCGTTCCCCGCGGTGATGCTCGTGCCTCCCGCGAGCTGGATCAGCTCCGTCACGATCGCGGCGCGCCCGGGGACGATGAGGGGCTCAGGCCAGAGGACGTAGAGGACCCGGAGTCGCCGGAACGGCTTGACCGCCTCTCCGACCTCACGGATGCGGCGCACGAGCCGCTCCGTCAGCTCAGCCACGGCCGCCTGGCGCCCGGTCAGCTCCCCCAGCCGCGCGATCACGTCGGGCAGCTCGGCCAATCTGTCCACGCTGACGAGATAGCTAGGAATCCTGAGCCGCTCGAGCTGGGCGACGGTCTCCGCGCGGTTTCCCGCGTTGGTCGCGATCACCAGGTCCGGCTTGAGCGTGGCGATGACCTCGAGGCTCGGGCTTACCATCCCTCCCACGCTCGGCTTCTGCCTGGCGGCGGGCGGGAAGTCGCAGAAGTCGGTCACGCCGACGAGCCGGGCCTCGCCGCCCAAGGCGAAGACGATCTCGGTGACGCTGGGGACGAGCGAGACAATCCGCGAAGGCGGTGCCGCGAGCGCCACCTGACGACCGAGCATGTCGCGGACGGTGAACGCGTGAGCCGGCGGCGCGAGGAGGAGGAGGCTCGCGAGAGCAAAGCCGATGGGCCTCACGCGCGCCTCCCCAGGCAGGTCGCCACCAGGTGACCGGCGACAGCCGGGTTCGAGCCGAAGTGGAGGTGGACGTAGCTCATGAGGGCGTTCCCGACCAGGTAGCCCTCGGCGCGCGGCGCCTCGCCGCGCCGCCCGCGGACGCTGTACGCGCGCGTCACCGAGGCCGGCACCTCGTCGATCCGCGAGGCGTGGAACTCGTGGCCTCGAAGGATGGCCCCCGCCTGCGCCAGCGGCGTGTCGCGGGCGACCTCGACCTCGGCATAGCCGAGGCTCAGGCGCTTGGGCCTCATCCTGACCGTCGTCGCCAGGAGCCCCACCATCGGGTGGCGCTCCCCCGCCTCGTCCTCGAGGGCTTCGGCCAGGTACATCAGCCCCCCGCATTCGGCATAGATCGGCCCGCCCGAGCCGGCGAACTCCCTCACCGCCTTGAGCATGCCGAGGTTCGACGCGAGCTGTCGGGCGTACACCTCCGGGTAGCCGCCGCCGAGGTAGAGGGCGTCCACCCCGGGAAGCTCGGCGTCCGCGAGGGGGCTGAAGAAAACGAGCTCCGCTCCCGCCTGCCGGAGGAGGTCGAAGTTCGCCGGGTAGTAGAACTGAAAGGCGCGGTCCAGGGCCACGCCGATCCTCACCCTGGCCGGCCGCGGCTCGACGGCGTGCGGGACCTTCGCCGGGGCGATGTGGCTCCTGGCAAGGGAGTGGAGCCTGTCGAGGTCAACGCCCGCCTCGAGGGTCTGAACCAGCTCATCAAGCAGCGGCTGAGGGAGCCCCTGCTCCGCGGCCGTCACCAAACCGAGATGGCGCTCGGGCAGGCGCAGAGTCTCACGTTCCAGGAGGAAGCCGAGGGGGAGCGCGCGACAGCGTCCCTCCAGGGATTCCCTGAGCAGGCGGAAATGGCTCTCGCCGCCGACCCGGTTGAAGACCACCCCGGCAAGCTCCAGATCCGGGTCGAAGCCCTCGAACCCCAGGAGGACCGCTGCCGCGCTCCGGGCCATCGCCCGCGCGTCCACGACCAGGATCACCGGGGCTCCGAGCCACTTCGCCACCTGGGCGGTCGAGCCCTCCTCGCTCCTGGCCTCGTAGCCGTCGAAGCAGCCCATCACGCCTTCGACGATCGCCAGGTCGGCATCGGGGGCCCGAGCGGCGACCGTCGCGACGATCTCCTCCCGAGAGCACATCCAGCCGTCGAGCGTGTAGGACGGCCGTCCCGTGACGAGCGCGTGGAAGCCAGGATCGATGAAGTCGGGGCCGACCTTGAACGCCTGGACGACGAGGCCGCGGCGGCGGAAGGCTTCGAGGAGCCCGACCGTCAGCGTCGTCTTCCCCACCCCGCTCGAGACTCCGGCGATGACCACAAGACGAATCACGGCGCCCGCTCCGACACGCCCGCCGACTTGAAGGTGGCCATCTCCGAGTAGACGGCCAGGGCGGCTCTGACCAGCGCGATCGCCAGGGCTGCCCCGGTCCCTTCCCCGAGCCTGAGCCCGAGTTCCAGGTACGGCTCGAGCCCGAGTCTCGCCAGGACCACTCGATGCCCGGCCTCGGCAGAGCAGTGGGACGCGAGGAGATAGTGGGCGACCTCGGGCTTGAGCGCGTGGGCGATCAGCGCCGCCGCCCCCGCGATGAAGCCATCGAGCAGCACCGGAAGCCTGTGGGCCGCGCCCGCCAGGATCACGCCCACGAGCCCGCCGATCTCGAAGCCTCCCACCTTGGCGAGGACATCGAGAGCGTCGCGGGGATCGGGCTGATTCACCTCCAGCGCCCGCTGGATCACCCCGACCTTCAGCTCCCAGGTTGCGTCGTCAATCCCCGTGCCCCGCCCGGTCACGGTCTCGACGGGCGCGCCCGTGAGCACGGCGGTAATGGCGCTGGCAGCGGTCGTGTTGCCGATCCCCATCTCGCCGGTGCCGATGAGGTCCACACCACGCGTTTTCTCGGCCTCGAGCAGGGCGATCCCAGCCTCGATCGCGGCCAGCGCCTGCTCCCGCGTCATCGCCGGCCCGCGCGCCATGTTTCGTGTCCCTGGACCGATTGGTCTCGCCACCAGCCGTGGATGGTCCGAGCAGGGGGTGGCGACTCCGAGATCAGCCACGACTAGATCGGCTCCCACCTGACGAGCCAGGACGTTGATGGCCGCGCCACCCATCAGAAAGTTCTCCAGCATCTGTGAGGTAACTACCTGCGGGTACGCGCTTACGCCTTCGGCTACGACCCCGTGGTCGGCCGCCAGGGTGAAAATCACAGCCCTGCGAATGGTCGGCCTCTCCCACCCCGTGATCTCGACGACCCGCCGGGCGATCTCCTCCAGGCGCCCGAGGCTGCCGGGAGGCTTCGTGAGCTGGTCCAGGTGAGCCTGGGCCCGCGCGCCGGCGCCAGAGGCCGGCGGTGTGATCAGGCTAAGGAGTTTCTGGAGCGCGCTCATCAGGGCGATGATCCTTGAGGGTGACAGGCAGCCCTGCGGCCATCCAGACCACCTGATCCACTGAGGCGGCGATCGTCTGGTTGACGAGGCCCAGGATGTCTCTGAAGCGCCGGCCTGCTGCGGTCTCAGGATGGACGCCCAGCCCGACCTCGTTTGAGACGACGATTGCGTGGTACTGGCGTTCGCAGATGAGCTTGGCGAGGGCTGCGGCCTCGGCCAGGATGGGCTCGTCGACGGGCTCCTGCAAGAGCCGGTTGGCCACCCACAGTGTCAGGCAGTCCACGACCGCAGTTCGGGCATGCCCCACGAGCCGCCTCAGCTGAGCCTCAAGCTCCAACGGCTCCTCGACGGTGAGCCAGGCTGCCGGGCGCTCGGCGCGGTGACGCTGGATCCGGCTAGCCATCTCAGCATCGAGCGCTTCGGCCGTGGCCACGAAGGCGGTCGGCCCGGGGAGGGCGCGGGCCATCTCGAGGGCGTAGCGGCTCTTGCCGCTCCTGGCCCCGCCCAGGATCAGGACTGAAAACGGTCCAGCACTCACGGACGCGAACGCCGGAGGAAAAGACGCCGGGATGGGGGGAACGCGAAGACCGTCTCGCTCAGCAGGCTCAACCCGGGCCCTCCCTCGAAGACCGGTAGGAGAACTCCGTGCCCGGGCAGGTCTCCTGGCTCTCGGATCAACCTACTCCCCACGCCTTCCCAACCCGGCGC
Source organism: Candidatus Rokuibacteriota bacterium (assembly GCA_016209385.1). Classification (NCBI taxonomy): domain Bacteria; phylum Candidatus Rokuibacteriota; species Candidatus Rokuibacteriota bacterium. Next base: position 301 of record JACQWB010000130.1, on the reverse strand, counting down.
TACCCGGGCCAGTGGACTTCGTGGGTTTCGTCCCCGATCACAGTGACGGGGTCGCGGCGGATTTTCACCGCCTTCCCTGTGGCCCCTCGCAACGGCGGGGAGCCACCCGGGCACCTCAACGACGCTTCGCACGATAGCAGACGGGAGGAAGGGGCGTCAAGAGCCTTGCTGGAACTTCACCCCTAAAAACGCTCTAAGCGAATGGGTCTGAGCGGAAGTACGTGGGGACGCGGGGTTACGGAACAACGAGTGCGCGAGAAGGCTGCTGGAAAAAACGCTCTAACGATCGGAGGGGGCGTCG
>JACQWB010000129.1 GCA_016209385.1 Candidatus Rokuibacteriota bacterium | reverse complement strand
GGGGGGGGGGGCCGCCGCCCCCCCCCCCGATTCTCGAAAGGAGGCAGCCTATGCGGTACTGGAAAGCGATCCTGTCGCTGGTCGCCCTGCTCGCGCTCGGCAGCGCCCTGGCCCCGGGCGCTGAAGCGCAGGCGCCCAAAGGCGAGTACAAGATCGGCGTGCTCGAGCCCCTTACCGGCCCGCTCGCCGGCGAAGGCAAGCGGCACCTGGAGGGGTACGAGATCATGCGCGACATCATCAACGAGCGCGGCGGCGTCATGGGGAAGAAGCTCGTCTTCACCGTCGCCGATGCCCCGAACCCGACGGCCGCCGCCAGCGAGGCGAACCGGCTGATCACCCAGGAGGGGGTCAAGATCATCACGGGCACGTTCTCGTCCACCCTCTGCGGCGCCGCCAGCGAGGCGGCGGCGCGGCACAACGTGATCTACTGGGAGACCTCCTGCGTGGACCCGAAGTTCACCCGGCGCGGGCTCAAGAACGTCTTCCGCACCGAGATCGACGGCACCGGCTTCGGCTGGTACATGATCGAGTTCGCGGCCAAGCACCTGGCGCCCAAGCTCAACATGAAGCCGAACCAGTTCCGGGTCGTCTTCCTCTCCGAGGACTCCTCCTACGGCCAGGGCGTCACGGAATCCGCGCGTGATCGCGCCAAGCGCGAGTTCGGGATGCAGGAGCTGGCCGCCGAGTACTACAACTTCCGGACGATCAACGACTTCACCCCCACTATCGTGAAGTTCAAACAGCTGAACCCAGACATCGTCTTCGCCATCTCGTACAACAACGACGCGATCCTCTACTGGCGGCAGGCAAAGGAGCAGAACTTCGTCCCGAAGGCCCAGGTGTCGGCGGGCGCCACCGGCTACGGCTCGCCGGACTTCGGCAAGGCGTTCGGCAAGGACGCTGACGGCCCGTTTGCCCTGCTCGAGCCGGCGCCCGGCTTCAAGGTGGAGGCGCTCCGCCCCGAGGGGCAGGCCATCGAGCGCGCCTTCCGCGATGCCGTGCAGAAGCGCACCGGGTCGCATCCGGTCGGTGGCCACCAGCTCGCCGCGGGCGGGCTCTGGATCCTGAAGCTGGCGCTGGACCGCGCCAAGACCGACGAGCTCAACAAGCTCCGCGACGCGGCGATGTCCCTGGACCTCCCCGTGGGCTCCTCCGTCAACGGCTGGGGCGTGAAGTTCGCGGAGAGCGGCCAGAACGCCAACGAGCGAGTGCAGCACTACATGCTCCAGTGGCAGAACGGCGAGTTGCTGACGGTGTGGCCCGAGGAGTTCACCGTGAAGCGGCCGAAGTGGATTCCGCTTCCGCCCTGGGACCAGCGCAAGTAGGGTCGGGGTCCCCTCACCCCTCCCTCTCCCCCAGCGGGCGCGAGAGAACTAACCGATACACCCTCTCCCTGCCAGGGAGAGGGTGGGGGTGAGAGCCTCACACGTGGCTGCGTTCGCTCAGCTCGTCGTTTCCACCATCCTCCTCGGCGGGATCTACGCGCTCATCGCGGTCGGGTTGACTCTCATCTTCGGCATCATGCGCGTCGTCAACTTCGCCCACGGCGAGTACCTGATGCTCGGCATGTACCTGGCTTTCTGGGCCTTCACCCTGTGGCAGCTCGATCCCTACGTGGTGCTCTTCGTGGCCGCGCCCCTCTTCTTCCTGGTGGGCCTCATGAGTTACTTCCTGGTGATGCGCGGCGTGATCACCGCCTCCCACAACGTCCAGATCTTCACCACCGTCGGCCTCTCCATCGCGCTCCAGAATCTGGCGCAGGTCCTGTGGACCGCCGATTTCCGCATCGCCAGGCCGTGGCACGCATCCGTGGTGGTGCCGTTCGGCGGTGCCGCGTTCAACCTCTCCCAGTTCGTGGCCTTCGCGGTGGCGGGCGCCCTGACCCTCGGCCTCTTCGTCTTCATGAAGTGGAGCCACGCCGGGCGCGTCATGCGGGCGACGGCCCAGGACCGGGAGGCCGCGACGCTCATGGGGATCGACACCGACCGCGTCTACCGCCTGACCTGGGCCATCGGCATCGCGTGCGTGGGTGTGGCCGGCGTCCTCATGTCCCCGCTCTACTCCGTCTACCCGACGGCCGGGCTCCAGTTCGTCCTGCTGGCCTATGTCGTGGTGGTGCTGGGCGGCCTCGGGGACATGGTGGGGGCGCTCCTCGGAAGCCTCATCGTGGCCGCTGTGGAGGTGGTCGGCTCGTACTTCCTCGGCATCGCCTGGAAGGAGGTCCTCTACTTCGTGCTCTTCATCCTGGTGCTGGTCTTCCGCCCCGCGGGCTTGCTCGGCCAGCGGGGCGCGGAGACCCTGGGAGCGTGATGCGACGCCACCTGGCAGCCGCGATCGTGTTCGGCGCCGCCGCGCTGGCACCCACCGTCATCGAGGACGCCTACCTCCTGGACAGCCTGGTCCTGATCCTCATGTGGGGGGCGGTCTCAGCCGCCTGGAACGTGGCGGGCGGCTACGCCGGGCAGCTGTCGCTCGGGCACGCGGCGTTCTTCGGCCTCGGCGCCTACTCGGCAGCGCTCTTCGCGACGCGCTGGGAGCTCTCCCCCTGGATCGGTCTCCTGGTTGGCGCCGTCCTTTCCACGGGCGCAGGGCTCGTCATCGGCTACCTGTCCAACCGCCTCCGCGGCCCCTACTTCGCCCTCGCCACCATCGCCTTCGCCCAGGTCCTCCAGATCGTGGCCAGCCGCTGGCGCGGCTTCACGCGGGGCTCGGAGGGAATCCCGGTCCCGTTCCGCCCCGGGTTCTGGACGCTCGGCTTTGCCAACAAGGCGACCTGGGTCTATCTGACGCTCGGCGTGGCCCTGCTGATCTACCTCGTCGAGGTCTACCTGGAGGTCTCGCGAATGGGCTACCGGCTCGCCGGCGTCCGGGAGGACGAGGACGCGGCCCAGGCGGTGGGAATCGCGAGCCGCCGGCTCAAGGTGGTCGCTATCGCGATCAGCGCGGCCCTGACCTCGGTCTGCGGGAGCTTCTGGGCCCAGTACGTCGGCTTCGTCGACCCGGCGTACGTCTTCTCCATCGACCTCTCGATCCTCTTCGCCCTCAACACGATCATCGGCGGGCTCGGCACGGCGCTTGGCCCGTTCTACGGGTCCGTCCTGATCACGTCCCTGGAGACCTTCCTGCGCGCCAAGTTCTCCGGCCTCGCGGCCGGGCTCTCCAGCATGTACCTCATCATCTACGGCTGCCTCCTGATCGTCGTCGTGCGCTTCGTGCCCCAGGGACTCGCCCTCTGGCTCGGCCAGCTCCTCAGGCGGAGGATCGGCGTTGCTCGCGCTTGAGTCGGTCAGCAAGCGCTTCGGCGGCCTCGTGGCTGTCCGGGAAGTCACGCTGCAGGTGGGGGCCGGGGACCTGGTCGGCGTCATCGGCCCCAACGGCGCGGGCAAGACCACGCTCTTCAACGTGATCGCCGGCTACTACCGCCCGGACGAGGGCCGGATCCTCTTCGGCGGCCGGGACATCACCGGCCACGCGACCCACGAGATCTGCCGCCTCGGCCTCACCCGCACGTTCCAGATCGTGAAGCCCTTCGGCAGTCTCCCCGTGCTGGACAACGTGATGATCGGAGCCCTCACCCGGATTCACTCGGTGGTAGCGGCCCGGCGGGAGGCCCGGCGCGTCGTCGAGTTCTGCGGCCTCGCCGACTTCGCCGAGGTCGCGGCCAGGTCGCTCCCGATCGGTTTCAGGAAGCGCCTCGAGGTGGCGCGGGCCCTCGCCACGCGACCGCAGCTCCTCCTCCTCGACGAGGTGATGGCCGGGCTCAACCCCGCGGAGCTGGCGGCGATGGTGGAGCTGATCCGGCGGCTCCACACCGACGGGCTCACCGTGATCGTCATCGAGCACATCCTGGCGGCCATCATGCGCCTGGCGCAGCGGATCGTGGTGCTCCACCACGGCGAGAAGATCGCCGAGGGACCGCCGAGCCAGATCGCGCGGGACGCGAAGGTGGTGGACGCCTACCTGGGCGAGGAGTTCGTGCTTGCTGAGGCTTGACGGCATCGACGCCTTCTACGGCGACCTCCAGGCCTTGCACGGCGTCTCCTTCGAGGTCCGGGAGGAGGAAATTGTCGCGCTCGTCGGCGCCAACGCCGCGGGCAAGACCACGACGCTCCGCGTGGTCTCCGGCATCCTCGCGCCCCGGGCCGGCCGCGTCATCTTCCAGGGGACGGACCTGGCCGCCGTCCCCGCCCACCGGCGCGTCGATCTCGGCATGGTTCAGGTCCCCGAGGGACGGCGCCTGTTCCCGTTCATGAGCGTGATGGAAAACCTGCTCCTGGGCGCCCACAGCGACGGGGCGCGCGCCGTCCGCGATCGGAGCCTCGAAGAGGTCCTCGCGCTCTTCCCGGCGCTCGGGGAGCGGACGAGTCAGCTCGCCGGCTCGCTCTCCGGCGGCGAGCAGCAGATGCTCGCGATCGCCCGCGCCCTGATGGCCCGGCCCAGGCTCCTGATGCTCGACGAGCCAACCCTGGGCCTGGCCCCGGTGCTCGTCCGGAAGATCTTCGACACCGTGAAGGCGATCAACGCGGGCGGCGTGACCGTGCTGCTGGTGGAGCAGAACGTGCGTCAGGCGCTCGCCCTCGCCCACCGGGCCTGCGTGCTGGAAAACGGCCGCCTGGTACTGGCCGGCCCTGCCCAGAGCCTGCTCAACGACGAGAGGCTCAAGCGCGCGTACCTCGGGATGTAGTCCACGCCGCGGGTCCTGTCACGGCGAGCAGCCCCACCGTCGGGGCCCGGGTACCCGCGCCGAAGGCGTGGGTGCGCCCGGTGTGGGGGACCCCCCGGCCCCGCCGGTGGGGCGCCCCGCTCGCCGTGCTACCCGCTGGGCTTCATCCCGAGCCGGAGGATAGAAGGATGCGGATCAACCGGAAACGGCTGGAACAAGCGTTCGAGGCCCTCGGCAAGATCGGCGAGACCCCGAACGGCGGGCTCACGCGTCTGGCGTTGACCGACGAGGACAGGCGGGCGCGGGATCAGATGGTGGCCTGGATGAAGGAGGCCGGGCTCAGGGTGAGCGTGGACCAGATGGGCAACATCTTCGGCGAGCGGCCCGGCACCGGGATCTTGCCGCCGCTGATGATGGGCTCGCACGTGGACTCGGTCCCCACCGGCGGCAAGTACGACGGTCAGCTCGGCGTCCTCTGCGGCCTCGAGGTGATCCGGAGCCTCAACGACGCGGGGACCCGCACCCGCCACCCCGTCACACTCGCGATCTTCACGAACGAAGAGGGGGCTCGGTTTCAGCCGGCGATGATCGCCAGCGGCGTGATGGCGGGGAAGCTCGCCCTCGAGGACGCCTACAACGCCCGGGACAAGAGCGGGATCCGCCTGGTGGACGAGCTCGAGCGGATCGGCTACCTTGGGTCCGAGCCGTGCGTTCCCCGTCCGATCCGCGCCTATGTGGAGCTGCACATCGAGCAGGGCCCGTTCCTGGAGGAAGAAGGGCTCTCGGTCGGTGTCGTGGAGGGAATCGTCGGGATCGCGTGGTCCCGCCTCACGCTCCACGGAGTGCAGGACCATGCCGGACCGACGCCGATGAGGACCCGTCACGACGCCCTGGTGGCTGCCGCGGATATCGTGCGCGCGGTCCGCGCCGTCCCGGGCCAGGTGAGCCCTGACATGGTGGGGACGGTGGGCCGGCTCGATGTCTCGCCCAACATCACCAACGCCATCCCGGGCAGGGTCGCGATGAGCGTGGACCTGAGGGACCCGAAGGACGAGCACGTCACGCGAGGCCTTGCGCTCCTCGACCGCGCGGTGAAGGACGCCGCGACGCGCGAAGGGGTGCGCTACGAGCTGGAGCATTACTGGCGCGTGCCGCCCACGCCCTTCAACCCCGAGGTGCTTGAAACCGTCGAGCGCGCCGCGAAGTCGCTGGGCTGCCGCTACCGGCGGATCCTCTCGGGCGCGGGCCACGACGCCCAGTACATGGCTGCCATCTGCCCCACCGCGATGGTCTTCGTCCCGTCGCACAACGGCCGGAGCCACTGCGAGGAGGAGTTCACGCCGATGGACGACATCGAGCACGGCGCCAACACCCTCTTCCTGGCCGCCCTCGAGCTGGCCGGCCCGGCGTGATCTCCCCGCGGCGCTGAGGTGACGATGGGACTCTACGCCCGGTATGTGCTCCCCCACCTCATCAACCTGGTCATGCAGAACAAAGCCGACACGGCAGAGCGGGCACGCTTCATCCCGCTGGCGTCGGGAACGGTCCTGGAAGTCGGCATCGGCTCGGCCCTCAACGTTCCCTTCTACTCGCCGAACATCGAGAGGCTCTACGGCCTGGATCCGTCGCTCGAGCTGTGGAAGCTCGCGCGCCGGCGGATCACCCGCGCACCTTTCCCGACCGACTTCATCCCGTGCTCGGCCGAGCGCATTCCGCTCGGCGACCGGACCGTCGATACGGTGGTGACGACCTGGACGCTCTGCACGATTCCCGAGCCGGTCCGCGCGCTGGAGGAGATGAGACGGGTCCTGAAATCCGAAGGCCGGCTCATCTTCATCGAGCACGGGCGCTCGCCCGACGACCGTGTTCTGAGCTGGCAGGAGCGGCTCACTCCCATGTGGAAGCGGATCGGCGGCGGTTGTCACCTCAACCGCCGGATCGATGCGCTCGTCACCGAAGCCGGCTTCCGCATCGCGGAGATCGAGAAGGCTTACAGCCGGGGTCCGAAACCTCTCGCCTACCTCTACAAGGGGGTCGCCCGGCGGTCGTGAGGCGTCAGCCCGGGCAGGCTCGCGTCGTCAACGGCCAGCGCGTCTCAGTCCATCAGGGCCTGGCATCTTGTTTGCTCGCTACTAACCGGGGGGTCGAAATGCCGGGGAAGACTACCCGGAGGGCGGCAAATCTTGCCGGAGGTGGCAAGGTGATCCAGGGTGTGAATGGGTTCGTTCCGTTCGGGGCTCCCGAGAGCGCCGTGCGCCGGATCGACGGCCGGGGCTTCTCGGCGATGCTCGATGCCGTGACGGCCAAGACTCCCGCCGAGGACGGCCTGGCGGAGATCCTCCAGGGCTCGCTGAGGCTGAAGCTCCTCGAGGCCCTGAGCCGCGTTCCCCGATCCGCCGAGGCTCCCGCGCCACCCCCGGCCGCGGCTCCCCCGGCCGTCGACGCGGCGCCCGCTCCCCCGCCGCCGGCTCAGCCCGATCCCGAGGCGATCGTCCTCGCACCCCCAGCGCCGAAGGGCGAAGAGGCGCTCATTCAGGAGATCGCCCAGCGCACGGGGGTGGATCCGGCCTTCCTCAACGCGCTCCGGCGCGCCGAGAACGGGAGGCCGGGGCGCGAGTTCGGCGTCCTGTCCATCCCCGCCCCGACCTACGAGAACCAGGCGCAGGTGGCCGCCGAAACCATACGCCGCAACGCGGAGCGCTTCGAGCGGAACGGAGGACAGGTGGTGGACCCGGGGTCGGGCCGCTACACGGAGGAGTTCATCCGCTTCTTCTCGAGCCGCTACGCCCCGGTGGGCGCCGAGAACGACCCCACCGGTCTGAATCGCTACCACGCCCGGAACCTGATCCGCCTCTACGGCCAGCTCGCGCCGAAGGCGTGACGGACGCCAGTCGCAACGCCTAGGGAACTCGGAGGGGGGCGTCGCCCCCCTTCCGATCCCTCCCCCCAGGAGGATTGCGCCGGCCGGGTACCCGCGCCGGAGGCGTGGGTGGGCGCTCGAAAGGCGTTCAGGCGCCCCTTGCGATCACTCCGACAGGCTCCTAGCACACGGCGACCCGCCGGCGGATCTCGATCGGCTCGTCCAGGAAGACCGTGTACGTTTGCGTCTTGGGCCAGCAGCCGGACTCACGCTGCGTCACTTCACCGGGCTCGACATATGACTCAAGAGCTCCCGGACCAGGCGCTCGATCTCATCCCGAGAGCGGCGAAAGACCTCACGGATCTCGTCGGGGGAACCTGTTGCCCGAGCCGGATCCTCGAGCGGCCAGTGCAAGCGTTTGACGCCGGGGAGCAGCGGGCACCGCTCCTCAGCGTGGCCGCAGACCGTGACCACGCAATCCATCGAGCGCGCGAGCCCCTCCGTGAATGCCTTGGAGCGGTGGTGCGAGAGGTCGATCCCCTTCTCCCTCATGACCTCGACGGCCACCGGGTTCACGCCCTTCGGGTCCATCCCCGCGCTGAAGGGCTCAACCTTCCCCTCCCCGTAGGCCCGGGCGAACCCTTCCGCCATCTGGCTCCTGGCTGAGTTCCCGGTGCAGACGAACAGGACCCGCTTCATGGTCGGGCACCTCTCGTGGTCGGAGCAAACATCCTAGCGGGTGAGGCCGAGCCGGGTGACCACAGGCAGGTGATGATCAGAAACCGCCGCTCCCCGGGCGCGGGCGCCGGGCCCACGCGGAGGCGACGGATCAGCCGGTCGGCCCAGCGCTGGAGGAAGAGAATCAGCTCGTCCACCTGGACACCCCTTGCCATTGTACCCCCGCCCTTGCTACGCTGGCCTCACCGAAGCGTCGTCCGGCACCGGCGAGCCCGATGACCAGGCCCCTCACCGACGAGCAGCGCCAGATCGTCGCCGCGATCCGCCAGTTCGTGGAGAAAGAGGTCAGACCCGTCGCCTCCGCCCTGGAGCACGACGACCTCTACCCGCACGAGCTGGTGGCGCGGATAAAGGAGCTTGGGCTCTTCGGCTGCCTGATCCCCGAGGCGTACGGCGGGCTCGGGCTCAACTCGACCACCTACGCCATGATCATCGAGGAGCTCTGCCGCGGCTGGATGTCGCTGGCGGGCGTGATCAACAGCCACGTGATGATGGCGCTCATCGTCACGAGCTTCGGGACCGACGAGCAGAAGCGCCGCTTGCTCCCGGCCATGGCGCGCGGCGAGAAGCGCGGCGGCCTCTGCCTGACCGAGCCCCACGCGGGCTCCGACGTCCAGGCGATCAAGACGGTCGCACGCCGGCGCGGCGAGGCGTACCTGGTCACGGGAACCAAGATGTTCGTCACGAACGGGCGCGAGGGAAATACCTTCGCCCTCCTGGCGCTGACCGATCCGAAGGCCGAGCCGCGCTACAAAGGCATGTCCTGCCTCATCGTGGAGAAGGGCCCGCCGGGCCTCACCGTCGCCAAGTCCATCTCGAAGCTCGGCTACAAGGGCGTGGACACGGCCGAGCTGGTCTTCGACGAGTTCCCGGTTCCGGCGGTTAACCTGGTGGGCGGCGTGGAGGGCCGGGGGTTCAGGCAGGTGATGGCGGGGCTCGAGACCGGCAGGATCAACATCGCCGCGCGCGCCGTCGGCGTCGCGCAGGCGGCCTTCGACGATGCGCTCCGCTACTCCCAGCAGCGGGAGACCTTTGGCAAGGCCATCTGCCAGCACCAGGCGATCCAGCTCAAGCTCGCCGACATGGCGACCAAGCTCACCGCCTCGCGCCTCTTGACGTACTGGGCCGCCGAGAAGAAGGACTCGGGCGAGCGCTCGGACCTCGAGGCCGGGATGGCCAAGCTCTTCGCGACGGAGGCGGCGCAGGAGATCGCGCTGGAGGCGATGCGCATCCACGGCGGCTACGGCTACATCAAGGAGTACCCGGTCGAGCGCTACTACCGGGACACGCCGCTCATGATCATCGGCGAGGGGACCAACGAGATCCAGCGCCTGGTGATCGCGCGGCAGCTCCTCGAGCGGTACGGCGAGCGCCAGGACGCGCTGAAGCCGCTCGAGGGCGAGCCTCCCGAGCGGCGCCAGCTCGTCCAGGCCATCCGCGCTTGGGTCGAGCGCGACGTGATCCCGGTGGCGTCGCGCTACGAATTAGCCGATGAGTATCCCCTTGAGATCGTCGAGAAGCTCAAGGAGCTGGGCCTCTTCGGCGCGACGATTCCCCAGGAGTACGGAGGCCTCGGCCTCGACTACACCACCTACGCGATGATCGTCGAGGAGATCTGCCGGGGCTGGATGTCCGTCTCAGGGATCCTGAACACGCACCTGATCATGGCCCACATCGTCCAGCACTACGGCACCGAGGCTCAGCGCCAGCGCTTCCTGCCGGCCATGGCGCGCGGCGACAGGCGCGGCGGGCTGGCCCTCACCGAGGCGAGCGGAGGATCGGACGTCCAGGCGATCCGGACCGTCGCCCGGCGCGACGGCGACCACTACGCGATCACCGGCTCCAAGATGTTCATCACGAACGGCCGACACGGCAACACCTTCGCCCTCCTGGCCAAGACCGACCCCCAGGCGAAGCCACCGCACAGCGGGATGTCCTGCTTCATCATCGAGAAGGGTGGGCCGGGCTTCACCGTGAGCCGCGACCTCGACAAGCTCGGCTACCGCGGCCTCGACACCTGCGAGCTGGCCTTCGAGGAGTTCCGCGTCCCGGCCGCGAACCTGGTGGGAGGCGTCGAGGGGCGCGGCTTCAAGCAGGTCATGGCCGCGATCGAGACCGGCAGGATCAATATCGCCGCCCGCGGCGTCGGGGTGGCGCAGGCCGCCTTCGAGGCGGCTCTCCGCTACTCCCAGCAGCGGAGCGCCTTCGGCAAGCCGATCTGCCAGCACCAGGCGATCCAGCTCAAGCTGGCCGACATGGCCACCAAGGTTACCGCCGCCCGGCTCCTGACCCAATGGGCCGCCGCCAGGAAGGACTCCGGCGAGCGCTCGGACCTCGAGGCCGGCATGGCGAAGCTTTTTGCCTCCGAGGTCTCATATGAGGTCTCCCTCGACGCAATGAGAATCCACGGCGGCTACGGCTACACCACCGAGTTCCCCGTCGAGCGCTACTACCGGGACGCGCCGCTCCTGATCATCGGCGAGGGGACCAACGAGATCCAGCGCCTCGTGATCGCCCGCCAGCTCCTCCAGCGCCATCCGGTGTGATGGAGGTCTTGAGAGATTACGAAGGCCGTGCCATCAGGCTTACCGATGAACGACTCGTCCACATCCAGCGGCGGCCGGAGATGGTAGGACAGGAAACAAAGATCGCCGAAACCTTAGCTAACCCCGATGCCGTCATAAAAGGCCGCGACGATCCTTCCATTTGGCTGTACCATAAGCTCTACGAGCACACTCGCGTAAGTCGGAAGTATATGCTAGTGGTGGTAAAGGTCCTTGCCGAAGATGCTTTATCCTAACAGCGTTCTTCAGCGACAGAATGAAACAGGGGCTTACCATATGGGCAAAATAACCGTCTGGTACGACGAAGCAGGTGACTATCTGGAGGTCACCTTCGCTCAGGCAGAGGGCTATTTCAGGGAAGTGGCTGAAGACATCTTCCAACGCGTCGATGAAAGCGGAAGAGTCCTTGGCTTTGCGGTGTTCAATTTCAGGAAGAAGTCCTTGGCACCCGTGGAAGTACCGATCGAACTGAAAGGCTTAACCTCGTGAGGATAATCGGCGAGGGGATGCACGATATCCAGCGGCTCGTGATCGCCCGCCAGCTCCTCCAGCGAGACCCCAGTTAGACCGCACAGTAAGGTGTGGAATCCTCTTCAAAATACAAGAGGCAGCGCTAACCCGATGTCCGCTTTCGGTTGACCACGATGACGCACAGGAAGATCGCGATAATCTTAGGAGCTGGCGCCTCGAAGGCATACGCGAGATGCCCCTACCCGTTGCTTCCTGATTTGCTCCCAGATATCTTGACGAAGGCAGACACCCACACATGACAATAGTGTGACAGAAACAGTAAGGACGAACGCCTAGACATTCGGGCGCGATGCCCTACGGGCGCTACTTCGAGGAGTTCGCAATCGGCGAGGTGATCCGGCACTGGCCGGGCCGGACCATCACCGAGGCCGACGATACCTGGTTTACCCTCCTCACGATGAACCAGCACCCGGTCCACATCGATGCCCACTACGCCGAGAAGTACACCCAGCACGGCCAGCGCCTGGTCAACGGCACGCTCGTGTTCGCCATCGGCGTCGGGATGACGGTGGCCGACATCTCGGGGCGAGCTATCGCCAACCTGGACTACGAGCGGATCACCCACGACGCGCCCACCTTCCACGGCGACACCCTCTACGCGGAGACCGCGATCCTCGATAAGAAGGAGTCGGCGAAGGGCGACAGGGGCGTGGTGTACGTGGAGACGCGCGTGACCAACCAGCGGGGGGAGCTCGTCATGACCTTCCGCCGTCATGTGCTGATCCCGAAGAAGACCCACGCCACCCTTGGCGAGGGGAAGCTCCCGTACTGAGCCGAGCCATCCCTTGACGAGCGCCCGCCCGCCCCTCGACGGCCTTCGCATCCTGGCGGTCTCCCAGTTCGGCGCCGGTCCCTTCGGGACCAATGTGCTGGCGGACCTCGGAGCCGAGGTGATCAAGATCGAGGATCCCGCCGTCGGGGGCGATGTCGCCCGGTACATCCCCCCATATGTCGGCGACCGCGACTCGCTCTACTTCCAGGCCTTCAACCGCGGGAAGAAGTCTCTCGTGCTCAACCTCCAGCACCCCGAGGGGCAGGAGGTCTTCCGCGATCTCGTGAGAGTCTCCCACGCGGTCTACAACAACCTGCGCGGCGACCAGCCAGACAGGCTCGGCCTCACGTACGCCCACCTCAAGGCGGTGAACCCCCGGGTCGTCTGCTGTTCGCTCACCGGCTTCGGGCTGACCGGTCCGCGGGCGGCGGAGCCCGGCTACGACCCGCTCATGCAGGCCTACGCCGGCTTCATGTCCGTGACCGGCGAGCCCGACGGGCCGCCCGTCAAGTGCGGGGTGTCCATCGTCGACTTCGCGGGCGGCTATGTGTCCATGCTCGGCCTCATGGTCGGGCTCTTCGACGCCCAGCGCACCGGCGTCGGGCGCGATGTGGACGTCTCGCTCCTCGACACCGCTGTGGCCATGCTCTCCTACTTCGCGATCTGGGCGCTCAATCGCGACTGGGCGCCGACGCGGATGGAAGACTCCGGGCATCAGACTCTCGTTCCTTCCCAGAACTTCGGTACCGCCGACGGCTGGATCGTCGTGTTCTGCGCCAAGGAGAAGTTCTACCAGAATCTCGTGGAGGCGATGGGCCTCGCCCACCTGGCCGCGGACCCGCGCTTCGCCAGCTTCGCCGACCGGCTCGCGCACAAGGCCGAGCTCATCGCGATCCTCACCGCGCGCTTTCGCGAAGACACCACAGAAGCGTGGCTCCGTCTGCTCCGCGGGAAGGTGCCGTGCGCGCCGGTCAACTCGCTGCGCGACGCCCTGAGCGACGAGCAGGTTCTGGCGCGCGACCTGATTCTCGAGGTCAAGCACCCGGTCTTCGGCACGCTCCGGGAGGTGGCCTGCCCCATCAAGACAGAAGGCGTGATCGCGAACCCTGCCCCCGGCCCCGGTCTCGGCCAGCACACCGACCAGATCCTGAAGGAGACGCTGGGCTACTCCGACGAGCGGATCGCCCGCCTCCGGGCCGCAGGCGTCATCGGTGCCCAGACCAGCGAAGGAGCCACCCATGGACGAGGAACTGTTTAGGGCCATCACCCTCGACGACATGAAGATGCCGGCGGGCTGGTCCGTCAACTCGGGCCAGACCCACCTGTACACGCCGGCGGAGCGCGAGCTGATGCTCCGCGCCCGGGCCTTCGCCCAGCAGGAGCTGGCGCCGAAGGCCGCCGGGGCTCACCGGCTGGTGGAAGAGGTCAAGGCGAAGTTTCAAGGCAAAGAGCGGCGGGCGAAGCTCCGCGAGATCGCCAAGGGGTACCTCAGAACGCTCGCCGAAGCGGGAATGGCCGGGGCGCTCTACCCCGAGCAGTACGGCGGAAACGGCGCCGGCGTCGCCGCCGAGTGCATCCTCGACGAGGAGCTGGCGGCGGCGGGCCATCCCGGCGACACGATCCGCTCCGTCTCCCTGGTCCTCGGAACGGTCTCGATCCTCCGCTACGGCACCGAGGCTCAGAAGAACCGCCACATCCCTCCCAGGCTGGCCGGCGAGGAGCTGGCTGCGCTCGCGATCACCGAGCCCCAGATCGGCTCGGACACCTCCCGGATGCAGACGCGGGCGGTCCTGAAGGGCGACCGGTGGGTCCTGAACGGCCAGAAGCGCTTCTGCACCGGCGGCGGGCTCGCCGACTATGTCACGCTCTTCGCCATCACCGACACGGGCGCCCACCCGCACAAGGGCATGTCGTGCTTCATCGTGCCGATGGATCACCCCGGGGTCCGGATCCGCCGGCAGCTCGACGAGGTGATCATGGCGGACTGGTTGGACAACGTCCACTTCGAGCTGAACGACGTTGACATCCCGAAAGAAAACCTCCTTGGCCCGCTCAACGGCGGCTACCACGTCCTCATGGATGAGCTGGACACCGAGCGGGTCACTTACTGCATGGCCACCCTCGGGTCAGCCCGCCGGGCCTTCGAGATCGCGGCCGAGTACTCCACCAAGCGGGTTCAGTTCAAGCAGCCCATCGCGATGTTCGAGGGAGTCTCGTTCAAGCTCGCCGAGATGTACACCCAACTCGACGCCGCCCGTCAGCTCGTCTACCGCACCGCCAAGCTGATCGGGGCCGGGCTCCCGGCCCAGCGGGAGTCGGCGGTGACCAAGCTCTTCGTCGCCGAGGCTGTCTGGCACGTCGCCGACCAGGCGATGCAGGTGCTCGGAGGCGCCGGCTACACGAGCGATTTCCCCATCCAGGCCATCTTTCGCAATGCGCGGCTCATGAGGATCGGGGCGGGTTCGGACGAGATCATGAAGTTCCTGATCGCCCGGGAGCTGCTTCGAGAGATCAAGGGGTAGGGATGGGGTTGACGAGGCCGGTTCCGGACGTCCTCGACGACGTCGAGTCCGCCGTCGGCCCGCCCTGGATGACGGTCCTGCACAACTGCGACTGCCACACGTTCGAGGACGTCGTCCGCCAACTCATGAAGGCGATCGCCTGCTCGGAGGCCGACGGCTGGGAGATCGCCTGGCGCGTCCACAACACCGGCAAGGCCGTGGTGAAGGTCGGGAGCGAGGCGGAGTGCGTGCGCGTCGGCAACATCCTGGCCGAGATCGGCCTGGTCGTCACCGTCATCCAGTCCTGACGCCCCCGCGGGCCGGCGACGCGCGAAAAAAAGGCAACGACCGAAGGTCGTTGCCCCGCCTCGGGCGGGAGAGCCGATCGGCCCTATCCGGAAGCCTTGGGCGGGTCGGTCAGCAGGATCCAATCGTTGGGCGCGTCGCTGGACGGGGGCGCGGCGGTCGACGTGGCCAGCGTTCGGTTACGGCTCGGCGAGAACCAGATGTACTCGGTCGGCGCCGCGGGCTCGGCGCCGGGCGCCGGAAGCTCCTCGATCTCCGGCCCCGTCTGCCCGCTGGCTGCCCGATCGAGGCGCCGCTGCCGCTTCGCCGCCTGCTGAGCCTTCCTCGCCTCCTCCCGCCGCCGCTTGTCGCCGCGGTACATCCGGGCACGTCCCGCCATCCCTCGCCTCCACGCCGATCTGTGAGCTACCCTTTTATAGCACAGACCCGCCGTTTCACACACACCTGCCTTGACACATCTCCGAGTGGAGCATACAATCCTGCCGTTTCGTGCCTGAGCGAGACTTCATGGTCGAGCACGCGGACCGCTGGATTGCGCTGAACGGGGTCAAGTTCCACTTCCTCGAGTGGGGAACGCCCCACGCCCCGCCGCTGGTCCTGCTCCACGGCTTCACGGGGCACGCCCAGAGCTGGCCCCAGTTCGCCGAAGCCGTGGCCGATCGCTTCAGAGTCCTCGCCCTCGACCAGCGGGGCCACGGCGACAGCGACCATGCTCCCGACGGCGACTACCGGATCGCCACGATGGCGGCCGACCTCGCGGCGTTCGCCGACGCGCTCTGCCCGGGCCGCTTCAACCTCCTCGGCCTCTCGATGGGCGGGCGCGTGGCCATCCGCTACACCGGCGCCAATCCCGGACGCGTGGCGCGGCTGGTCCTGGTGGACATCGGTCCCGAGATCGCCCCCGAGGGGCTCGCCCGGATCCGGACCATGGCGGCCACGGTCCCCGAGGCGCTCGACTCGGAGGACGCGGCCTACCGGCTCCTCCGCGCGGCGGCACCGCGCTATTCCGAGTCGCTCCTCCGCCACCGGGTGGCGCACAGCTTCAAGCGGCTCCCGAACGGCAAGCTCACCTGGAAGTACGACCGGGCCCTGCGCGAGCAGGCGCGCGAGGGAGTACGCGACATCCCTGACCTCTGGCCCGATCTCGCCCGAATCGCCTGCCCGACGCTGATCGTGCGGGGCGCCGAGTCCGACGTGCTCTCCCCCCAGATCGCCAAACGCATGCTGGAGACCCTCCCGGACGGCCGCCTGGTCGAGGTGCCCGAGGCCGGCCACACCGTGCCCGGTGACCAGCCCGAGGCCTTCGCCCGCATCGTGGCGCAGTTCCTGTCGACATGAGGACGGTCCCGAGCCGGGGAGACCGCGATGGCTCGTGAGTTCGCCCACCTGCCCGTTGACCGTGTGATTTACGGCGCCGGCTCGCTGGCGAGCCTGCCCCAGCAGCTCGATCGGCTCGGCATCAGCCGCGCCTTCGTCGTCACCGGGCAGACGATCGCGACCAAGACGGGGCTGCTCGACCGGCTGAAGGGGCTCCTCGGCGTGCGGCTGGTCGGCGTGTACCCCCGAGCCGGTGAGCACGTGCCGCGGAGCCGGGTCGTGGAGGCGGCCCGCGCCGCGGCGGAGGCGAGGGCCGATTGCCTGATCAGCCTCGGCGGGGGAAGCCCGGTGGACACGACGAAGGGGGTGGCGTTCGCCCTCGCCGAGGGGATCACGGCCGCAGAGGAGTTCAACGCCTACAGTACGCGCTTCCCCCCGCCGGAAGGCCCGAAGCGGCCGTTCTCCACGGCGCCTCCACCCCCCCACATCGCAATCACCACCACGCTGTCGGCCGGCGAGCACACCCCCAACGCGGGCAGCACCGACGAGGTCAAGCACAGGAAGGACGGCATCGCCCACCCGCTCCTGGCGCCGAAAGTGGTGATCCTGGACCCCGAGCTGACCGTTGACACGCCAGCCTGGCTCTGGGCGTCCACCGGAATGCGCGCGTTCGATCACGCGGTGGAACGGTTCTACTCGCCAGGTCACCAGCCGCTCAGCGACCCGCTCTGCCTGGAGGCGATCCGCCTCCTGACCCGGTTCCTGCCGGTGTCTACGCGCGACCCCCACGACCTGGACGCGCGCCTCCGGTGCCAGCTCGCCGCCTGGCTCTCGATCTACGGCGCCTTCAACGCCCCGGTCGGGCTCTCCCACGCCATCGGCCACCAGCTCGGCGGACGCTGCGGGGTCCCGCACGGGATCACCTCCTGCATCACGCTCGCCCGCGTGATGGCGTACAATGCCCCCGCGGTGCCGGAGCGGATGGCGGCGATCGCCGACGCGATGGGCGCGACGGAGGGGCCCGCGGCGGTGGACGACTTCGTCAAGGGCCTCGAGCTCCCGACACGGCTGAGCGAGACGGGAAAGGTGAAGGAGGAGGACCTGGCCCCGCTCGCCCACGAGACGTTCGCCGAGCTTCGGCCCGGTCACAACCCGCGCCCTGTCAGGAGCGCGGAGGAGATTCTCGAGATCCTCCGGTCAGCCTGGTAACCCTCGGCCCCGACAAAGGAGGTCAGTATGGCAACCCTCAGGACCAAGAAGCGTATCGTCACGGGTCTCGCGGTTCTCGTCCTCCTGCTCGCCGCAGGCTTCTACGCGGTGGCCCAGCAGGTGGAGGAGGCCAAGCGCCAGCGCGTCGTGCCCGCGGCGGGAGGGAAGTATCACGTGCTTCCCGCCACGCTTGAGACCACCCAGTGGGGCTGGCTCGATCCGAAAGAGCCTCCCAAGCTCGTCGTCAACTCGGGGGACACGGTCGCTGTCGAGACCATGATGCACGCCCACAACAAGATCCAACCCGGGACCACCATGGACGAGATCGTGGCCCTCCGGAAGGCGAACCCTGGCGGCGGCCCCCATTCCGTGACCGGCCCCATCTACGTCAACGGCGCCGAGCCGGGGGACGTGCTGGAGATCCGAATCCTCAAGATCACGCCCAAGGCCT
This sequence comes from Candidatus Rokuibacteriota bacterium, assembly GCA_016209385.1. Classification (NCBI taxonomy): domain Bacteria; phylum Candidatus Rokuibacteriota; species Candidatus Rokuibacteriota bacterium. The sequence goes on along the minus strand of JACQWB010000129.1, from coordinate 6,193 downwards.
TCGGGATCAACTTCAACCTGCCGGGCAAGGAGTTCCCCACGATCGGCGCCCTGGCGCCCGAGATGCCGGACGGGTTCGTGAAGTTCTTCTACCTGGACTGGGAGAAGCGGCAGGCGGAGTTCAAGCCGGGGATCGTGATCGACCTCCAGCCGTTCCCGGGCACGCTCGCCGTCGGGATCGATCCCAACGATCCCTCCCCGCGAAAAGGAGGCTCGAAGGATCCGATGGCGCCGGTCTCGACGCTCCGGCCGTGGAAGAACGCTTCTAACATGGACCTCAACGAGCTGCAGGAAGGGACCACGATCTTCGTCCCGGTCTTGCTGAAGGGCGGCCTCGTCTGGACCGGTGATTCCCACTGCCGCCAGGGCAACGGCGAGGTGAACCTGACGGCCCTCGAGTGCGCCTGGCGCGAGATCGTGATGCAGCTCATCGTCCGGAAGGACATGAAGCTCGAGTGGCCCCGGATGGAGACCAAGACCCACTGGATCATGATGGGGTTCGACGAGGACCTCAACAAGGCCATGGTCAACGCGACGCGCGAGGCCGTGGACTTCCTGTCCAAGCAGAAGATGGTCCCCCTGGACCGCTACGAGGCGTACTCCGTCGCCTCGATGGTGGCTGACTGCCGGGTCACCCAGGTGGTGGACATCCGCAAGGGCGTCCACTGCATGGTCCCCAAGTCGATCTTCGCCAAGAAGTAAAACTCGAAGGGGGGCTAACGCCCCCCTTCCGATACCTCCCCCCGGAGGTTGCGCGGGCAAAGCCCGCGCTCGAACTAGCGCGTGTCATTACGTAAGGTTGCCGACCCGGTCGGCGCGCGTTTCGCCAGCGTCGTTGTCCTCGTTCTCCTGGCCGCCCCTCCCGCGTGGGGCGGCGGCCCCATTCCTGTGGTCACGGCCTCGACGGACCTGAAGGCGCTGGTGGAGGTCGTCGGGGGGGACCAGGTCCAGGTCGAGAGCCTGGCCCCGCCCCTCCACGACCCTCACGCGGTCGAGGTGAAGGCGGGTCAGCTCGCCCGGCTCAAGGCCGCGGCCCTCCTGGTCAGGATCGGCCTCGATCACGAGCCGTGGCTGACCCGCGTCCTTCGCTCGATCAACGACCCGCGGCTCGTGCGCGGCAGCCCCCACTATCTCGATGCCTCCAAAGGCATCCAGCTCCTTCAGGCCGAGACGCCGAGGGTCAGGCCCGAGCGGGGGGTCCACCTTCACGGCTTCGGCAACACCCACTACTGGCTCGATCCTGAAAACGCGCGTGCCATCACCGGGGCTATCCTGGAGGCGCTCAGCGCCCTCGCGCCGACCGAGGGTCCGAGGTTCGAGGCCAATCGAGCGGAGTTCCTCAAGCGGCTGGACGCGGGGCTCGAGCGCTGGGCGAGGGCGATGGCGCCGTACCGCGGCACGCGGGTCGTCGTGGTGCACGAGACCTGGCCGTACTTTGCTTGGCGGTTCGGCCTCGTCGTGGTCGCGGCGGTGGAGCCGACTCCCGGGATGCCGCCGTCGCCGTCCTACCTCGCCGCGCTGACCCAGAAAATGCGCGAAGCCGGCGTCAAGCTCCTGATCGCCGAGCCCTCCTCCAACGTCTCGGTGGTCAGCCAGGTGGCGGCGCGGAGCGGGGCGCGGGCCGTGACGTTGATCCCTTCCGTGGGCGGAGACCCCGCGGCGCGCGACTATCTCAGCCTCTTCGACGTCAACGTCCAGCGCCTGACCGAGGCCATCGGGAGCACGCGATGAGGGCAGCGAGTCCTCGGAGGGGGGCGCACCCACGCCGACCCCTACCCGGCGCGGGTACCCGCCCCTTCCGAACCTCCCCGGTCGGTTGCGCGGGCCAAGCCCGCGCTCGAGCGTCCGACGTGCACCACGTACTTCGCCCTGACCGAAGCGCTCGCAGCGGCTCGCTGACGGCTCGCCCGAACGTGCTACAATCCGGTCAGGAACCGGCGAATGGGAACTTTCACGGTGGAGGTCACACTGAGCCACCCGGAGCGCCGAGCGAACCGCTTGACTCTCGAGCTGCTGGTCGACACCAGAGCCACCTGGAGTCTCATCCCAGCCGGAGCCGCTCGCTCCCTCGGCGTTGAACCCTCAGAGAACCGCCCGGTCAGGACCGCTGACGGCCGACGACTCGAGCTTCCCCTCACTGAGATACGTTTCACCATCGACAGCCGAAGCCTCACCACGCCCTGCCTGATCGGCGCCGCCGACGCTCCCGCTCTGCTCGGTGCTGTCACGCTCGAGGCGTTCGGCCTTGCCGCCGATCCTGTTCAGAAGACCCTCGTTCCAGTCACGGGCCTTCTTCTCTGACGCCCCGGCAGCGACGATCCCGCTGACCAACTGGGGCCCGTGCAACCGCGTGACCCCATGAGCGTGGCGCTGGAGGTCCTGTGGCTCCCGTTCCTCGCCTGCCTCGTCCTCACCGGGATCCACGTCTACCTCGGCCTCCACGTCCTGGCCCGCGGCGTCATCTTCGTCGACCTTGCGCTCGCCCAAGTCGCCGCCCTCGGGATCACGGTCGCGTTCCTGGCCGGGCATCCGATCCAGAGCGAGGCGGCCTACTGGTACGCGCTCGCGTTCACCGTCGGCGGGGCCGTGCTCTTCTCCGCGAGCCGGACCCGCCGCGCGCCCATCCCCCAGGAAGCGATCATCGGGATCGTCTATGCGGTGTCGGCGGCAGCGGCGGTCCTCGTCGTCGATCGGGCACCACAGGGGAGCGAGCACATCAAGCAGCTCCTGGTCGGCAGCATCCTCACCGTCACCCCGGCCGAGGTCGGCACACTCGCGCTTCTCTACGCCGTGATCGGCGGGCTGCACTGGGTGACCCGCCGGCCGCTGCTCGAGATTTCCTTTCAGCCTGCCGCGGCGGCCGGGCGCGGGCGGTGGATCCGGTGGTGGGATTTCTTCTTCTACGCCTCGTTCGGGCTGGTGGTGACCAGCTCGGTCAGGATCGCGGGCGTCCTCCTCGTGTTCTCGTATCTCATCGTCCCCGCCGCCGCCGGCGCGCTCCTCAGCGGGTCCGTGACTGGCCGGCTGCTGGTCGGCTGGACCCTCGGGTTCCTCGTGAGCGTGCTGGGCCTCGTCGCCTCCTACGCGTGGGACCTTCCGACGGGCGCCACCGTCGTGACGACTTTCGGTGCCTTCCTGGCGGCGGTGGCCGTCGGGATCGGGGCGCGGGCGCTCGCGCGGGAGGTCAGGGCCCGGGGCCTGAGCGCTCTGGCCGGGCTGGGCGTCGCCGTGTTCGTCCTGCTCGGGGCGGCGGGTTTCCTGCTCGTCCTGTTCCCCCAGATGGACCACCACTGGCTCAACTGGCTCGAGGACGCGGCGCCGAGGGTCCAGCTTGCCTTCCTCCGGCCGATGGAGCGCCAGACCTTCTGGGACAGCCGCGAGGCGATCCGGCGGGGGATGGCTGAGCTCCAGCGTCTCCGGGCGATGCAGCAGGAGGTCCAGTGGGGAACCCGGCAGATGCCGGAGGAGATGCAGGAGCGCCTCAGGCAGTTCCTCGCGAGCCGGGGCGAGATCGCAGCGGGAGACCGGATGGTGCTGAGAACGCTCAGAGCCAAGGCCCGGGAGCGCCAGCGCTACTGGCTGGGGCTCCCGCTCCTCGCGGCCGGAGTCCTCGGCGCTATCGCCCTGGCCCGCCGCTGGCGGCGAGCGCGCCGACAGGACTGAGCCGGTGGGTGTCGCCTCCACCCGGCTGGCCACGGGCCAGTTCGCGCTCCTCTGGTCCGCGGCCTTCGCCTTCTTCCTCTCCTTCTACCTGTTGCTCCCGACCCTCCCGCTCTACGCGCGGGCGCTCGGCATCGCCGAGTCGCAGATCGGCCTCATCATCGGCTGCTTCGCCCTGTCGTCCATGGTGGGCAAGCCGTGGGCCGGCTGGGCCGCGGACCGCTACGGGCGCCGGCCGCTCCTCGTCGCGGGCGCGCTGATCTTCCTCGGCTCCTCCCTCCTGTACGGGTGGAGCCGGACGGCGGCGGCCCTTCTCCTGGTCCGGATCTTCCACGGGATGGGGATGGGGCTCTACCCGACGGCCGCAACCGCCATGGTCGCGGACATGGCCCCGCCGGAACGTCGCGGCGAGGCCATGGGCTTCTACGGCGCCGCGAGCAATGTGGCGCTGGCCGCGGGCCCGTTCCTGGGGGCGTGGATGGCCGAGAGCACGGGGTTCCGCGCGCTGTTCGGGGTCTCGGCACTCGTCGCGGCGCTGGCCGTGGGACTGACGCTCTCGCTCAACGAAACGGCCCTTGAGAAGCGCCGCGTCGCCTTCAGCCTCACGGGAGTCCTGAGTCGCCCGGCGCTCCTGCCGTCCGGGGTTCTCCTCTGTCTCATGGCGACCTACGGGGTCCAGGTCGCCTTCCTGCCGCTCTATGTCCAGTCACGCCACGCCGGAAACCCTGGTGTCTTCTTCCTCGCCTTCGCCCTGGTCGCCGCTGCCGTCCGTGGCTACGCCGGCCTTCTTTCGGACTGGCTGGGACGCGCGCCGGTGGCGGCGGGCGGCATGCTCGTGACCGGCCTCGCGATGGCGACACTCGCGGTGGGCGGCGAGCTCCCCGCGCTCGTGCTTGCGGGCGCGCTCTACGGGGTCGGCCTCGGCGCAGCGCAGCCCGCGCTCATGGCCTGGACCGTGGACCGGGTCCCCCCCGCCGAGCGCGGCAAGGCGATGGGGGTATTCTTCACGGCGCTCGAGCTCGGGATCGGCATCGGCGCCATCGGCTTCGGGGGCGTCCTGAGCGCCGCGGGGTTCCCCGTCATGTTCCTCCTGGCCGGCGCGCTCGCCCTGGCCGGTGGCGGTCTCGCGCTCGCCAGCGTCCGACGCTAAAATCGTGTCGGAGTAACACCTTTCGAGCGCGGGCTTGGCCCGCGCAACCGATTCATGGGGGAGGTCTCGGAGGGGGACACCCACGCCTCCGGCGTGGGTACCCGGGCCCCCTCCGATCTGAAGACAGGGAGGCAGCCATGAAGGCCGTCCGCTTTCACCGCTACGGCGGACCCGAGGTCCTGAGGTGGGAGGAGGCCCCGGACCCCGAGGTCCGTGCCCAGGACGTGCTCATCAAGGTCGAGGCGGCGGGGGTGAACTTCTCGGACCTGATGCGCCTCGCCGGCCAGTACACGACCAAGGATCCGCTGCCCGCGGGGCTCGGCGTCGAGGCAGCGGGGACCGTGGTCCGGGTCGGGGAGCAGGTCAGCGGCATCGCACCGGGAGCGCGTGTCCTCTGCCGGGGGGCGCGCGGCTGCCAGGCGGAGTACGTCGCGGTGCCCGCCGCCCTGGTCAACCCGATCCCGGCCAGCTGCACTTTCGTCGAGGCGGCGGCGATCCCGGTCGTGTTCCTGACCGCCTACCACATGCTGAAGACCCTCGGGCCGGTGCGGGCCGGCGAGAGCGTCCTCATCCAGGCGGCCGCATCGGGAGTGGGGACCGCGGCCGTGCAGCTCGCCAGGCTCTTCGGCGCCCGCGTCTTCGCCACCGCCTCGAGCGACGAGAAGCTGAGCCTGGTCAAGAGGCTCGGAGCCGACGAGGTGATCAACTACACCCGCCAGGACTTCCTCGCCGAGGTGATGGCCCGGACGGCCAACCGCGGGGTGGACCGGATCCTCGAGTGCGTGGGCGGCGACGTCCTCACGAAGAGCGTCAAGGCCCTCGCGCCGGGCGGCAAGCTCTTCGTCTACGGGCGCGCCAGCGGGACCCTTCCGCCGCTCTCGCCCGAGGAGTTCTTCCCGAAGAACCTCCAGGTCATCGGCGTCCACATCGGGATGCCGCCGTGGACTCCCGAGCAGCACAAGGCGGCGCTCGACGAGCTGCTCGCGCTCGTGGAAGCCGGCAAGATCCGGCCGGTCGTGGACCGGACTTTCAGGATGTCGGAGGTGGCGCAGGCCCACGACTACCTGGCCCAGCGCCGGACGATGGGGAAAGTGCTGCTGGTGCCCTGAGGGCAAGAACCGCGCCCGAAATTCGTTTCGCGCGCCGGAACGAGTGTGTCCGGCTCGAGCGCGGGCTTTGCCCGCGCAATCAACTCGGGCCTCGCGCGGCGGGTGGCCTGCCTCTCGGCATGGCCCGAACCCGCCACGCTCGAACTGCATCGGGGGGGCATCCGGGGGGCGCCGTCGAGGCCCCCCCGGAACTGCTAATCCATAATGTAGAGCGGGGTCTTCAGAAACGGCAGGGTGGGGAGCCCGGGCGCGACGCCGCCGAAGCCGAGCTGGTT
>JACQWB010000128.1 GCA_016209385.1 Candidatus Rokuibacteriota bacterium | reverse complement strand
TTGCTAGACTGTTCCATGGCTGACCTCCGTGCTTGTGGGTAGAATGTGCCGAGAGCACATTGCGGCTCTGGCCTCCCATAGGCTAACCCGCGTGGTGAGCCGGGGGTCAGCCTTTCGACGCGGAAGTCATAATGTCTAGCCACAGCCGGCGCAGTCTGGCTGGCAATCCCCTCGACCAGGCGAAGCTCCTCGGGAGCGAACCGCCGCTCGACCTCCCACCACACGGCCAGGAGCGCGCCGATGGGGCCTTCCTGCGTCGCCACGGGAACGCAGAGGACCGACCGGTGGGGAAACCGTCTGAAGATTTCCGGGTCGATGCGGAGGTCAGCCGAGGCGTCACTCGTGAAGACCGGTTTCTCAGACTCCCACGCCTCTTCCAGAAAGCGGTGGCCCCTGAGCGGGATTGGAAACGCCCTGAAGCTGTCACGGAGAGCCTGAGGAACATGGTAGCCGGCTACCGGCCGCAGGGCCGTTCCATCCGAGTCAGCCACGTAGGCTCCGACCATGTCGGCGTCGAGGAGCCGCGCAACCTCCCTGGCCACGCGCCGGAGGATTTCCGTGAGATCAAGCGTCGAGCCCACCGTCCCGGCGACCGTGAGGAGAACGGACAGCTCGCGGGTCCGCTCTTCAACGCGCGCCTCGAGGGTGCGGCTGTGACTCTCCAGCTGACGCCGCGACCGCAAGAGTTCATCGGCCATGAAGTTCACAGCCGACGCGAGGTTGGTCAGCTCGTCGGGGTGCTTCACCTCCACCCGGTGGGTCAGGTCCCCTCCTCCGATGGCCCGGGCTGCCTCCATCAGGCGGGTAACCGGCTTGCTGATTTCGTAGCAGAGGTCGAGGCCGAGCAGAAGCGCTACACCCGCGACCAAGGCGAGCACGGCAATGAGAACGACCCGAAACGTTCGGACGGGCGCTAACGCCTCGGCTTCGTCCACCTCGGCCATGAGGGCGACCCCGAGGTCCGGGAGCCCTCGGTAGGCTCCCACCACCGCGCGGTTCTCATGGTTGAGGTAGAGGCCGGTCCCCATCTCCCCGGCCAGAGCCCGCTTCACGCCCTCGGTGAAGACCGGCTTCCAGCCGTGTTCCGCACGTCCCAGCGATTCGGAGACGAAGTAGTTGAACTTGTTTACCAGGAAGGTGCGGCCAGTCTCGCCAAGGCCCGAGCGCTCGGCCATGAGCCGATCAAGGAATTTGAGATCGGCGCGCCCCACGAGGACCGCCACCGTGCGCCCTTGCGAATCAAGGACAGGCGCCGAGAACGCCATCACCGCCTTCCCCAGGACGATGGAGTAGTAGATGTGCTGAACGAACGGCCGCTCGCGACCTTCGCGGAAGTACGGCCTGTCCGTCTTGAACTTCCCCTCCTGCTCGGGGTCGCTGGAGAGCAGCACTTTCCCCTGCTCGGCATCCACGAGAAACATCTCGGTGAACTCCCCCGTGGTCCGGAGGCGATCCAGAATCTGCTGGAGCGCCTGGTACGACGCGGCTGCCTCCGGGTGCCCGGCTCGTTCTATGAGCGTGACGACATGCTGTTGAAAGGGAGGGATGGCGGCCCGCTGCTTGACATCGTTTCGCCGCTCCTTCATCCACTCCTCGATCTGCTGGCTTTTCAGCAACGCCACGGCGCTCAGGCGCTCCAGGATCTGAGCCTTGAGCGTCGCCACTCCCTGTTTGGAGACGACGACTCCTACCAGAGCCAGGGGGAGCACTGAGAGGAGGAAGAAAGCCCCCAGGAGCCTGGTCCTGAGACTGCCGAGCCTGAGGCGCGCGGCCATTGGCGCAGCGCTCCCTACCTTCTGGCCGCCTGCTCGAGGAACCGCGTGGTGTACGCCTTTTCCACCGCCAGTGAGCGAGACAGGATCTTCTGCTCCAGCATGATCTCCATCGCCTCCTCCCAGACTTCCCGCGTCATCCAGCCGATCGGATACTGGCCGGTATGAATGAGGGGGATGCTGGCCAGGAGCATGGCCATCTGCTTGTCACGCTTGAGCGTCGGATCCGCTTTGAGCGTGATTTCGCAGGCCTCCTCTGGGTTCTCGATGGCATGCCGCCACCCTCGGAGGGTGGCGCGGAGCCAGCGCTCGACGAGCGCCGGGTTACGACGGATCACGTCTTCCGACGTGAAGATAATGTCATCGTAGGTGTGGACACCGTAGTCATCCGGGAAGATGACCGTCACCTCGTGGCCGGCCAGGCGGGCGTCCACGGGCTGGTTCATGACGTAGCCGGCCCAAACTGGGACCTCGCCCTTATAAAACGGCGTCAGGTCGAAACTGTAGGGCGCGCGCCGCACTGAAGCGAAATCAAGGCCCAACCGCTTCATCACCGCCCTGAGGTGCATCTCGTGGGTAGGGGCGAAGGCGACGGCCTTCCCTGTGAAGTCCTTGGGGTGCTTGATCCCCGATCGCTTCAGCGCGAAGAAGCCTACCGGGCTCTTCTGGTAAATGGCCGCAATGGCCACAACCGGCACCCCTCTCCCCCGGTCCACTAGGAACTGGGTGTGACTCGTAATCCCAAACGTCGCCGCCCCCGACACCACCTGCTCGGCCGGCGACGGGGCCCCGACTTTCCAGGGGCGGTTCTCGACGACGAGCTTCTCCTTCGCGTAAAAGCCCTTCTTGTCGGCTACGTAGTTTCCGGCGAACTGGGTCTGATGGTGCCACTTGAGCTGGACGGTGACGGTCTCCGGCGTCTGGGCACCTGTCCCGTTCTCCGCGCCGAGGGCGACGAGGAGCAGGAGCGAGACAGCGATCGCCAGCTTCCATCGGTGTGTGGAGCGACTGCCGGTCATGACCCGAGCCCTCCTTCAGCGAGGCACCGGGCCATGGCCTTTGCGACGACGGCCTCGAGCATCTCGTAATCCGCCGGCTTCTGGGCGTAGTAGAGAACGCCGGCCTGGCGCGCGCGTATCTCCAGCTCCGGACGGTAGTCTGCGGTGGTCATCAGGACGCGGATCTCGGGATCCATCGCCTTGAGTCTGGAGGCCACTTGGTGGCCGGACCCGTCTTGAAGCGACACGTCGATGATCGCCAGCCCGAGCCTTCCGGTGCTGGCGAGGCGGAGAACGTCTTCGCCCGACGAGGTGTAGGAAGCCTGGAAGCCTCGCTGCCTCAAGTAGCTGGCGAGACGTCGCGCAACCGCGCTGTCCCCATCAGCGACAAGGATCAGGGGTGATTCGGTCGCTGGCGAATGTTGGCTCACACAGGTCGGGGAGGTGCAGGGCAGGTGCCAAGCGATCGAGGAGGGGAATCAACTGAAAATTAAGGAGATTTCAGCCTGTCTCGAAGGCCGCCGGGCACCGTCTGTGACGGCAGGTCCCTGCCAGATTGGCAGAAACCGGGAAGGCCGCGTAAGGGGACGCCGAGGCCTGGATGATCGAGCGCCGGCTTCGCCGGCGCAATCAACTGAGCCCTCGCGTGGCGGGGGACCTGCCTCACGGCATGGCCGACCCCGCCACGCTCGAACAACCTCCTTGGGGGAGGCTTCGGAAGGGGGGCTCCGCCCCCGTCAAAGTGTTGTAGGCGGGCGTGGGAGTAATGCGCTTCCAGCGCGGGCTTGGCCCGCGCAATTGACTCGGGCCTCGCCTCGTCGCTGGCGCAGGCGATGAAGCTGCCTGCGCCGAAGCGCCTCGTCTCGAACTACCACGCCCGCGGCTCGTCGGCAGCCCCTCGGCTCGTACCACCATTCCTGGGGGAGGCCTCGGAGGGGGACACCCACGCCTTCGGCGCGGGTACCCGGGCCCCCGCCGATTGTCTCAACCGCGCCCGAGGCCGCCTCTCAACGACCCGCCGACCCGGGCAAGCTCCCGCCGCGCCTCCCGGGCGCTCAGACGCCGCCGAGCCATCAGGATCGCGACCTTCACCTGGCCGTCGGCAGCCTCGAGGAACCGGCGCGCCCGGGCTCCGCTCGTCCCTCCCAGCTCGCGAATCAGCTTCTCGGCCCGCGCCCTGAGCTTCCGCGATGTCGGACGGAGGTCCACCATCCGGTTGGCGTAAACCTTTCCGAGACTGACCATGCTGGCCGTAGTCAGCATGTTCAGGATCATCTTCGTCGCGCTGCCGGCCTTCAGCCGGGTCGAGCCAGCCAGGATCTCAGGCCCGACGCGCGGGCCGATCACGAGGTCGGCGTGCCGGCCGACGGGGCTCAACGGGTTTGTCGCGACGAGAACGGTGCGAGCCCTCCGCCGCCTGGCCTCCCGCAGCGCGGCCCTGACAAAGGGCGTGACCCCGCTCGCCGAAACCCCCACGACGACGTCCCCTGCCCGCACGCATCGCCGGATCGCTCGCCGCGCCTCGCCCTCCCGATCCTCAGCCCCTTCCCGCGAACGAAAGACCGAAGGCCTGCCCCCGGCCATGATCGCCTGGACCAACGCCGGCGGCGTCCCGAAGGTCGGCGGGCACTCGGCGGCCTCGAGAACGCCGAGCCGGCCGCTCGTGCCGGCACCGACGAACACCAGGCGACCGCCGTGTCTCAGGCATTCCGTGATCAACTCGACCGCTCGGGCGATCGGACGACCCGCGCGGCGGACCGCTGCCAGGACGAACCGGTCCTCACGGTTCATGAGGCTCACGATGGCGAGCGGGGAGAGCCGGTCCAGGTTTCGGCTCCTCGGATTGTCCTGCTCGGTTGGAAGCCGCTCGTAGGCGATTCTGCGCATGGCCCCCGCCCATACTACTATAGGAGCGCATGACGCGCGTTCGAGTCGGGCTGGAGACGCTCCTCGCTGACCACACTCGGCTCCTCAAAGGCAAGCGGATCGGCCTCGTCGCCCACCAGGCGTCGGTAGACGGCTCCCTCCAGCACGCGATCACGCTCCTCCGGTCGCTGCGCGCCGTCAGGCTGTCAACGCTCTTCGCCCCCGAGCATGGCCTCTCAGGCGCGGCCCAGGACCACGCGCGGATCCCCAACGCGCGTGACCCGCGCACAGGCTGTCGGGTCTGGAGCCTTTACGGCCGGCGCCGAGCGCCCACAGCCGAGATGCTCAGGGACCTCGACCTCCTGGTGCTCGACCTCCAGGAGGTCGGAGCCCGCTACTACACGTTCGTCTGGACGATGGCCCTCACGCTGGCCGCCTGCGGGCGCTCGGGGATCCCGCTCGTCGTCCTCGATCGCCCTAACCCGCTGGGAGGCCTGCTCACCGAGGGCAACGTCCTCGACCCCCGCTTCGCCTCGTTCGTGGGCCTCTACCCGGTCCCCGTCGTCCACGGAATGACGATGGGAGAGCTGGCGGGCCTCCTCAACGCGCGCTTCGGCCTCGGGGCGAGGCTCGAGGTCGTGCCCATGCGGGGCTGGCGACGCAGGATGCTCTGGGAGGAGACCGGCCTTCCCTGGGTTGCCCCCTCGCCGAACATGCCGACGCCGGACACCGCGCGGGTTTATCCCGGCGCCTGCCTGGTGGAAGGCACCAACCTCTCAGAGGGACGCGGCACGACCCGCCCGTTCGAGTACATCGGCGCGCCCTTCCTCGACCCTCACGCGTGGGCCGAGGCGCTTAACCGTGAGCCGCTCCCCGGGGTCCACTTCCGCCCGTGCTACTTCCGGCCGACCTTCCACAAGTACGCGGGCCGGCTCTGCGGCGGAGTCCAGTGGCACGTCCTCGATCCCGCCCGCTTCAAGCCGTACCTGACGGGGCTGGCAGTGATCGCGACCGCCCGCAGGCTCGCACCGAAACGCTTCGCGTGGCGAAAGCCCCCGTATGAGTTCGAGGGGAAGAAGCTTCCCATCGACCTCCTGTGCGGGACGGCCAGGATCCGTCGCCAGATCGAAGCCGATCGGCCGCTCCGGCAGATCGAGGAGTCCTGGCAGTCCGAGCTGGCCCGCTTCAGGCGGCTGCGCCAGCCCTTCCTCCTCTACCGGTGACGCTCGAGGACCTCGTCGGTCAGCGGTTGATGTTCGGGCTCTCGGGGCCGAGGCTCCGCACCGAAGACGTCCGCCTGTTCCGCGAGACCGGCGCCGGAGGGCTCATCCTCTACCGCCGGAATTTCGAGTCCGCCGCGCAGCTCGTCGGCTTGATCACCGAGCTCGAGGCGGCCCTCGGCCGCCGCCTCCTGATCGCCACGGACCACGAGGGCGGCCGGGTCGTCATGCTGCGCGACGCCGTGACGATCTTCCCCGACAACCTGGCCGTCGGGGCCTCGGGCGATCCGCTCTTCGCCCGCCGCCAGGGCCAGCTCGAAGCGCGAGAGCTCCGACGCCTCGGCGTTGACCTGAACCTCGCGCCGGTGCTGGATGTCCTGACCGAGGCCTACAGTCCCAACATCGGGATCCGCTCCTACGGCAAGGACGCGATGCTGGTGGCGAAGTGCGGGACGGCCAGGATCCGCGGGATGCAGGGCGGCGGGCTCTCGGCCTGCGCCAAGCACTTCCCCGGAAAGGGCCACGCTGCCGTGGACGCGCACCTCAGCCTCCCCACGATCCCGTCAACGTGGGACGAGATGCGACGCGTCCACCTCGTCCCCTTCGTCGCCGCCATCGAGGCCGGGGTCCACGCCGTCATGACCTCCCACCCGCTCTATCCCAACCTGGACCCTGCGCCCCGGACCCCCGCGACGTTCTCGACGCGCCTCGTGAAGGGCCTCCTGAGAGACGAGCTGGGCTTCACCGGAGTGGCCGTGAGCGATGACCTCGAGATGGGTGCCGTTGCCGAGCTGTGCGCGGTCGGCGAGGCCGCCGTGAAGGCCGCAGAAGCCGGCCACGACCTGCTTCTCGTCTGCCACACCGAGAGCGCCCAGCGTCAGGCCCGGGCGGCGCTCGTCGACGCGTATCGGGCGAGGCAGCTCCCGCTGAGCGAGCTGGAGGCCAGCGTCGAGCGCATCGCCAGCCTCAAGGCGTTGCGCCCGGTCCGGTTCGAGGGAGGCCCGCCCCGGGCCGAGCCCGACGGCGCCGCGCTCGCGAGGGCCATGGCCACGTGGGCAGCGACTCGCCTGACGCCCGAACCGGTCGGCTTCCGCCAGCGGCTCAACGGGCGCGTGGCGGTGATATTCCCGAGATTTTCCGAGCTGGCCGACCGGATCACCATTGAGCCCCAGCTCCTGGATGAGGCCGAGTACATCTCGAGGGCCTTCGCGCCTTACGGCGTGAGCCCCGAGGTCCAGCTGGTTCCGATCGAGCCTGATCAGGAGGACATCACGCGGGCAGGCGAGCTGGTCGCGCGAGCCGACGCGGCGATCCTCTTCCTCTTCGACGCCCACCTCTACCCGTCGAACAAACAGCTTCTGGACCGGCTCCAGAAAACGGCACGGGCCCTGGCCGTGGTCCTCCTCCGCGACCCGTACGACGCCGAGCTCCTGGCGCCCGGCGTCCTTGGCCTCACCGCTTTCGGCTTCCGCGCCTGCCAGCTCGAGGCCGTCCTCGCCCGCCTCCTGTCGGGTCTCGCCTCGTGACGGGCCTGCCTCCCGGATTCGAGCGCGGGCTTGGCCCGCGCAATCCAGGGGTGAGGCATCGGAAGGGGGGCGAAGCCCCCCTCCGAGTGATGGCCGACGTCCCTCGGCTCGAACTTCAGCGCCTGAGCAGCTCTGGAGATCTCCGAGACCCCTGGGAGTCTTTTGTCTCGGCCCGCCACTTTCAATGATAGGCCGAGGCCGTTTCTCGATGCCTTATTCAGAATCGATCCTGGCGCCTCCCGGACAACGCCCGGCCCGCACTCAGGGCATGAGAACCCGGAAAAAAGGAGTTGAGCGTCCCACTGTGATGGAGTAGACATTCACTAACGACAGAGTCCCTGGGGCGGCGGAATGTTTCTGAAAACCTCTGGGGGAAGAATCGTGAAAAACGCCTGCAGCTATTGAAATCCGTTGACACGGACGCGAAACCGATCGGATTCTGATTGAAGTTGGTTGGCGTGAGGGCATCCCAGTCCCGTCAACCATCGGAACGCAACGGAAGACCCTCCTGCAATTAGAGGCGATCTCGATGGTTACTGCCGGAGCCGCCACGGCTCGACTCGTTCCATTGTTGGGCGTGGGCGGTTTGGTCACGTGGCTCATCGCATCCAATTTCAAGCCCGATGTCCCTCCGCTTGCAATAACGCGGATCCAGGCTCAGACCATCGCGGAGCAGGCCCTGGCGGAACGCGGCATCCAACTGCGTCCACCTTGGACGATATACGTCGAGGTCCAAGGTCAACCCGAAAAGGCAGATCGATTCGTCTGGCAAAAAGGAGGGACAGCCGCGTATTTAAAACTGATGGGCACTTACCTGCGACCACCTCACTTTCGGATTCGCTTCGCCGTCGGCCAGGCCACCCCAGAATTCGAGGTATACGACATATTCGTTGATGGCACCGGGAACGTTTTTCGATTCAATCATTCGTGGGCAGCCACAAGACCCCCGAAGGGCCTTGTAAAGAAGGTTTCCCGAGATGAAGCGCGAACGATCGCGCACTCCGTTCTTTGGTCGAATTACAACCTCGATCCGACGGCCTTGCCGGAAGTGTCAGTGTTCGAACTGGAACGCCCGGCGTATTACGATTGGAAATTCGTATTTGAAGACGCCCAGAGCTACCCGATCAAGGAAGGGCAGGCGCGAATCGCCATCTCCATTGCTGGCAACGAAGCGGTCGACACTGAAAGATATGTCCAGGTTCCCGTCCGTTGGTTCACTGGGGAAATTGAGCGAAGCAGGAGCATACTCGGATATCAGTTAATTTGCGGCGCCCTGACTGCCATGTTGGTGTTAATAGCTACTGTTGGCGCGATACTCCGATGGGTTCGTGTTCGAGGTTTTCCTACGCGACTATTTCTGGGGTTCCTCTCAGGTATTTCTGTACTCAATGTTGTCTCTTTTGCAGCGCCGCCTCTAGGCGGCTTCCCCGTGCGCTCCTCGGAATCGCTCAATCTAGGATTTTACTTTGGCGCTACTACAATCCTTGCCTTGCTTACATCTTCCGTCATGGCTCTCTTTGCAGCGCTGATTCACGCTTGGGATATTCGGCCCATCCCATTGGGACGTGGCAAGGCTCTTTTGTGGGGACTATCGTTGGGAGCCTTAGGCGCTGGTTTCGTAGAAATTGTACGTATGGTTAGCTCTCCTCTCCGACGACTGTGGCCGGATTACGGCCCCGCCGGCCTTTTCTTCCCTTTAGTCGGAACCATTTTCCTTTCCATGGCATGGTACGTATTTCAAGTGCTGTTCATCATGACCGTTTTGATGTCAGCCAATCGCCTGACAGAGAATTGGACGCGAAGAATAGCCGTGGGCATAGCACTGTTCATCCTGCTAGGGTTTACGATTACCGGGACAGACGAGACATTACAAGATTGGTTAGTCGCGGGATCTATGCTCGGTATATTGATCAGCGTGGTCTGCATTTATGTACTGCAATACTATGTTGCGCTGGTACCTCTAGCGCTCGGCACTATGTCTGTCTTAAATATGCTCAAGCAAGGGTTCTACCAAGCCTATCCCGAAGCTCTCCCAGGTGCCATCATCGGAGCTGTACTCGTTAGTTCCCTCGCATACTATTGGTTCCAGGCTCTCGCCAGATACGGCTCAAAGCCTACCTCATGAATTCCTGAGAAGCGGAGCCGGGACCCCGCAGCCTTCCCCCTAAAGGTAAATCACGTCGTACCCACCAAGACCTCGCGGAAACTGTTTCGTAAGCCGAGTCAAGGCGTCGGCAATGGCTCCTGTTTCAAATCCCCGGATGCTCGGGGGACAGAGGATTATTCCAGCATGGGGCTCTTGTCGGCGGACGGCATCTTGGGCGAGGACGACAAAATGGCGAACATTTCTGGTGACCAAGCACCGCCCCGCACGTCCTGCATACGCGAGCTGCTCCCGGTCCGACAACTGGACGTTTCCTGGCTCGAAAGCGCTTACCGCGTCAATCCCCCTCTTCCGAAGCCGCTTGGCAATCTGAGGAGAGAGATCCTCATCAAGGTAGAACTTCATGCGGTGCGCACTAACCCGGGCACCTTGGCCTGGACAGCCTTTCGGGTCAGCGCCGCATTTTCCGCGATTTCGGCGTCAATCTCCTGAGGGTACCGGCTGTAGTAAAGCAGGCAGGCTTTCACCTGGGCGGCAGAGAGCCGGGGGAACGACTTTCGTAGCGCCTGCTCATTCTTTCCGCCGGCCTTGTAGTCGCGGATGACCTCCCAAGCCCCGAGGCCGGTGCCAGCGAGCTTGGCTTCCCGTCCTCCGGGCTCATCGGCGAAGTAGATCCCGGGACACTCGCGCATCCGCAAGGCCTCCTCGATCAGGTCCTGGGTCACCTGCGAGAAGGAGCGTCGCGTCCGCCGCGCGATCCGGTCGATCTCGGCGCGCAATCCCGGTCGAAGGCGCAGCGTTTTTGTAGGCGTCGTCATGGCCGCAGCGTACTCGCGCACAGTGTAACACACTGTGTTGCCGCATCGTACCAAATTGAAAACCCAGAAATCGGAACTCACGCTTCAGCATCTTAGGGAGATCCCATCATGCTCTCTCCTGATCCGGCCTACTCCATCTCCCTTCCAGGGTGGGGGTCGAGGAGAGGGCCGAGGAGCCAGGCCAGGATCAGCGTCCCGGCAGTGCCGAATATCACGAGCCAGCTCCAGCCGAGCGGCAGGACCTTCGTCTCGGACAGGACCAGGAGGCCCAGGTTCACCAGCGCCATGACCACCATGGCCGCCACGTTGGCCCGGTTGGCGGCGCGCGCAGTCAGGAGCCCCAGAAGAAAGACGCCGAGGAGCGAGCCGAAGGTGACCCCGGCGATCTTGAACGCGAGCCAGAGGATCTGCTCGAAGAACGAGAAGGCGTAGGCGAGCCCGCCGAGAACCAGGCCGAACACGACCACGGCCACGCGCGAGACCAGGAGGTAGTGGGCCTCGCCCCCCGCGCGGTGGAGGAGCGGCCGGTAGATGTCGGTGACAAACGAGGCGGACAGCGAGCAGAGCGGCGAGTCGATGCTCGCCAGCACAATGGCCGAGAGCATGAGCCCGCGCAGCACGACCGGCATCGCCGACTCGATGAAGTGAGGGAAGATGTTGTCGGGGCGGGGCACGGGGAGGTCAGGCCGCTGGGCGTAGTAGGTGTAGAGGCCCGCGCCGATCCCCAGATAGATGATCAGCGTCAGGAGCGTGCCCAGCGGAGTGAGGGCCAGGGTCCGCTGGCTCTTCCGGCGGGTCTCGACCGTCAGGAGGCGCTGCATCAGGTCGTGATCGGTCCCGAAGGCGGCGGCGCAGCCCACAACCCCGTTCAGGAGTGCGAGCCAGACGATGTTGGGGTCGGTGAGGACCCGGCTCCAGAAGTCGGAGGCCCCGGGCGCGGGCCCCCAGTTGATCAAATTGAGCCTCCCCGCGGCCCCCGCCACGGAGACGATCGCCGTCAACCCGCCGTCAATCTGCCAGGTGAGAAACACTAGCGTCGCAGCGCCGCCGACCAGGAAGACGAGCGCCTGAAAGACGTTGGTCCAGACGACCGCCTTCACGCCTCCCGCCGCGATGTAGAGGATGGACACCACGGTGAAGAGGGCGATCGTCGGCACGATGTGCCAGCCGATCAGAATCGAGACCGCCAGGCAGGCGGCCATGAGGCGGACCCCGGAGCCCAGGAGGCGCGTGATGAAGAAGAAGATCGACCCGGTGACCTGGGTGGCCTGGCCGAAGCGGTGACGGAGGAACTCGTAGATGGTGGTGCAGTCGTAGCGGTAGAAGGCGGGGATGAAGAGGAAGGCCACGGCGAACTTGGCCAGGCTGCAGCCGACGAAGAACTGGAAGTACTCCCAGTTCTCGCTGTAGGCGGTGGCCGGCACCGAGATGATCGTGACCGCGCTGATCTCGGTGGCGAGGAACGACAGGCACGCGGCCCACCACGGCACCCGGCGGCGCGCGAGGAAGAAGTCTACCGTGTCGCGCTGCTCGCGGGTGAAGCTGACGCCGACGAGGATCAGGCAGCCGAGCGCGAGGATCAGGACGGCGTAGTCGGGCCACGAGAGCGCGCTGCCGCCGGGGAACCAGGACGCCATGGATCTGGGCCATGATACCCCAGCTGCCTCCCGTGACGGTGCTGAGATGCGGGACCCGCGTCTCGAAATTTGCTCTCCCGCCGCCCTCGCGCCAGGTCAGAATGGAAGCTGAGGAGGTGCCGTGTCAGGGAGACGACGGTCTCGACGCCTGATCGCCGTGGGAGGTGACCTCGGCGGGACCTGGATCCGGGTTCTGGCTCTCAGCTCCGACGGCGGGCGACTCCGATCCTTCACGGGCGCAGCTCCGGACCTGGTGAGCCTGCCGAAGTTCCTCCGGTCGCTCTTCAGACGCTGGCGGGTTACGCCCGCTCAGGTGGGAGCTCTCGTAATCGCTACCAGAGGAGTCTGGACCGCCCCAGAGCGGCGACGGCAGGCGCGGCGGCTCCGCAACCTGGCGCGGAAGGTCACGGTGCTCCCCGACGTCGAGGCCGCCTACCTCGGGGCGCTCGGCGACACCCCGGGGCTCCTGGTGCTGGCCGGGACAGGCTCCATCGTCCTCGGCCGGAACCCGCGCGGGCGATGGATCCGTCGAGGAGGGCTGGGCCCGCTCCTCGGCGACGAGGGCTCGGCCTTCTGGATCGGGCGGGAGTGGCTCAAGGCAACCAAGCGCGGTGAGCGCTTCGAAACGCTCCGGCCTCTTGTGCGGTTTCCTGATGCCGCAGCGCGGGTTGCCAGGGCCGCCGTGCGTGTCCTCGCCCGGGCCAGGACCGGGAACAGGATCGCGAGGCGCATCGTCGCCGAGGCCCAACGACATCTGGCGCTCCAGGTGAGAGAGGTCGCCAGCGCGCTTTCCCTCCGCCCTCCGATCGCGGTGAGCTGGGCCGGCCGGCTCTTGGAGGATCGCGGGTTCAGAGCCGGAGTCTGGAGGGCTCTCAGGCGTGGCGGGCTCTCCCTCCGCGTGGTCCCGCCCCGGGAGGCTCCGGTCCTGGCAACCGCCCGTCTGGCTCTTACCCTCAGCCAGCGCCGGTAATCTCCGACCCTGTCTGGCCGCTGCGGGTTGGAGCGCCCCCTTGGTTTCACAGCCAAGGTTGAGGATTAAGGCACTTACGGCCCCTCACCCCGTGATTCTCTTGGTGCACGGCCACCGGTCAGAGGCTCCTGGTTCGTTTTCGGGGACCGAATTCGTTTCTTCCCCTATAGGGTGAGCTTGGGAAGGAATCGAATTCGGGGTAGCCCGGCAGCGTGTTCTGAGGCAGCCTCGCTACTTTTGGCTTGACAGCCCGAACCATTTGTCCTAGCGTACTAGTACACTAAAATTCTAGGGGGCCGTCATGAACCTTTACGAGCTCGAGTGGCATATCAAGGACCGACTGAGACAAGACCGGGAGTTCGCTGCCCACCAGGCCATGCTCGGCCAGGCCCTGGCCGGTCGCCCGGGGATCAGGCTCAGGTTCGGAATCCTCCTGATCCGGCTGGGCACCTGGCTCAGGGACAGCGCGAAGGAGGCCGACACCGAGGTTGAGCGTGTCACGGCGTGAGCCCCTGCGTTTGGTTCCGCCCGTAGGTTTGCAGGTCAACCGGGAGATCTCCGTACCCGTCCACCTTCAGCTCAAAACCCAGATCCGCCACCTGATCACGACCGGGAGCCTGAAGCCGGGCGGCCAGCTCCCGACCGTCCGCCAGCTGGCGGGCTACCTCCGGATCAATCCGAACACGGCGGCGAAGGCGCTGGCGGAGCTCCACCAGGACGGGTACCTCGAGAGCCGTCCGGGGCGCGGCACCTTCGTCGCGGAGCGCCCGCCGGCCCGCGAACGCCGCACGGCCCAGAGCCTCGCGCAGGTCGTCGACCAGGGGCTGGAACGTGCGCGACGGCTCGGCTATTCCGCGGACGAGTTCCTGGCGACGGTGGCGGCGCGGGCTCCCGTTGCCGGAGCGAGGAAGGCCAAGCGGACCCGCGCGCTGCTCGTCGAGTGCAACTGGGAAGAGATCTCGCGCTTCGGCGAGGAGCTGGAGGCCGAGCTGCCGCTCTCGGTCGAGCGCCTGCTCGTGGACGACCTGCCTGAGCGGGTTCGGCGGGACCCGGCCTTCGCGCGCCGGTTCGCCGTCGTGATCACGACGTTCTTCCACGTCCACGAGGTCAAGCGGGCCCTGGCCGCCGAGTCGATCCCCGTGGTAGCGCTCCTCACGGAAACCAGCATCTCGACCCTGCTGCGCCTCAGCGAGCTTCCCGAAGGCAGCACGGTGGGCCTGGTGTGCGCCACGGCGCAGGGGAGCCAGAACCTCCTCCGCTCCGTCGAGTCCGCGGGGCTCGCCGATCTCCGGCCCGTCCTGGCCACCGCCGACGACCCCTGGAGCATCACGCGGATGCTGGAGGCCACCTCCGTCGTGGTCTGCTCGGAGCAGGCGGTCGAGAAGCTCCGCACCGTGCTCCCGCCGACCGCCGAGGTCATCGTCGACAGCCGCACCCTGGACCGCGGGGGACTCGACCTCCTGCGGGACCTGCTCGGAAGACTCGACGCGCCCCGCGCCGGACGCGAGTGGATGACCGGGTGACTCACGCCTCGGCGTTCCGCCTCGGAGCCTCTCGAGCGCCCACCCACTCCTACGGAGTGGGTACCCGGCCGGCGCAACCTGTCCTGGGGGGAGGTCCGGAAGGGGCGGGTACCCGCGCCGAAGGCGTGGGTGGCCCCCCTCCGGGTTCCCTGGCGAAGGCCCGGTAGGCCACGGGCCCGCTCAGCGCGGCGACCACGCCCGCCAGCGTGTTGCCCCAGCTGCTGGTCGCCACCGCCAGAAGCGCCAGGAGGCTCGGCAGCGCCACCACGAGGAGCGCGCCGGCCACTCCGCCGGGAACCCGCCAGGGGCGCGGAAGCCCGGGCTCCCGGAGCCGAATCGCGAGGAACGCCGCCAGCTCGATCACGAGCGCGAGGGAGTAGAGCCACACGTCGAGGACCACCAGCTCGGTGAACGGCAGGAGGGCCAGGACGCTGTAGACCACGCTCGAGGCCACGATGGCCACCCACGGCGTGGCGTAGCGCGGGTGGAGCCATCCCAGCGAGCGAGGCAGGAGGCGGTCCTGGCCGAGGACGAAGGGCAGGCGCGAGTTGGTCAGGAGATTCGACAGGAAGAGGCCGGCCGCGCTCAGAAGCGCAGCGAGGGTGATCCAGCCGGCGAGCCAGCGCCCGCTGACCGCCGCCCCGATCTCGGCGAGGGACCCGGATCGCCAGCGCTCCGGCCGCGGCTCCGCGCCGAGCCCCACCGCCACGGTGAGCGCGTACGTCAGCACGACGAGAGGCAGGCTGAGCCAGAGCGCGCGACGGTAGGTGGCCTCGGGACTCCGCGTCTCGCCGAGGCAGGTCGTAGGGTTGTCCCAGCCCGAGTAGTTCCACATCATCACCGCGAGCCCGACCCCGAGCCCTTGGACGAGCCCGCTCCCCTCGGAAGCCAACGGCAGGCTGCCCAGCTCACCGAGTCTCCCCATCCCGAGGATCCCCAGGCCGATCACGGGGGAAAACGCCACGGCTCCCAGGAGCACGGCGCTCCATCCGACCAGGCGCACGCCACGGAGGTTCAGGAGCGTCAGGCTCCAGACAAAGGCGAGAGCCACCGACCAGCGAACCGCCGGGGTGATGCCCGGAAGCCAGTGGCTCAGATAATCGACGAACAGGACAGGGTAGAGCCCGACATCCACGAAGCCCCCGACCCAGCTCCACCAGCCCACCTGGAACGCCCAGAACGGGCCGAACGCGCGCTTGACCCAGCTCACGTAGCCGCCCTCCTCCGGAAGCGCCGAGCTCAGCTCGGCCATGGCGACGGCCACGGGAAGGCTCCAGAGCAGCGGCGTGAGGAGGAGCAGCAGGAGGGTGAGGCCGGGGCCGAACGTGGAAACCGCATCTTCGATCCCGTAGGGGCCGCCGCTCACGTTGAAGAAGATCACGGCCGTGAGCGGGAGGAGCGAGAGCTCGCGCCGGAGCAGGGGAGGGGCCGGGAGCAGGGGAGGGGAAGGATCGGAGGTCACGCCGCCGTCGCCTGGCGGATCAGCTCGGGGAGCCGCTGGACCCATTCCTCGATGGGCACCTCGGCGTCCACCGTGATCTCGATCTTCCCGTTCGGCAGCCGCCGCACCCGTCCCGGGGAGGCGGGCCCGAGCGGGATCACGAGCGCCTCCCGGTGAATGCCGAGGGCGTCGGTCACAGCGAAGATTCGCTCGATCTCTTTCATCGTGACGATCTCGAGCACCGGCTCACCCTCCTCGGACAATCGGAGGGGGCCTCGACGGCCCCCTCCGAGGCCTCCCCCAGGAACACTTGTAGTTCGAGCGTGGCGGGTTCGGCCATGCCGTGAGGCAGGCCACCCGCCGCGCGAGTCCCGAGTTGGTTGCGCGGGCGAAGCCCGCGCTCGCACGGCGTTACTCCGACCCGCTCGTCGCCCGAGC
>JACQWB010000127.1 GCA_016209385.1 Candidatus Rokuibacteriota bacterium | reverse complement strand
GGCCGAGGTGGCGAAGGAGCTGGACGCGTACCGGACGACCTACCGCCAGGTCAACGGCACTGAGGCGCCGGCGCCGATCAGCGCCGGCTGGACGTTCTGCGATCCGAGCGCGGAGCGCGCCGAGGAGCTGGCGCGGCGCTACATAGGCGGCTACTACCAGACGGTCCTCGAGCACTACCGGTTCGACACCCCCCATCTGGCGACGACGAAGGGGTACGAGTACTACGGCAAGATGGCCGAGAAGATCGCGACCTACGGGACCGACAAGGTGATCGACTTCTTCCTGAACCTCCAGGTCTGGGGCACGCCGGAGCAGTGCTATGAGAAGATCGTGGATGTGCGGGCGCGGGTCGGCAACGAGACCCTCGTCGGCGTCTTCAGCTATGCCGGCATGCCCTACGACGAGGCGGAGCGCAACATGCGGCTGTTCGCGAAAGAGGTGATGCCGGCGCTGAAGCGGGTCGGGCGCGAGCCCGTGGCCGGCCAGGTCGCGCCGCGGCGCGCGGGTGCGGAGCTCGATGTCGGGCTCCTCGGATCCTGACGAGCGTCGCGCGATGACCTCGCCGGTGATGCCGCTTTCGGTCTACCTGCCCTTCAACCTGGATTGCCTGCGCGGCGAGTTCGTGGCGGCGAAGCGCGGAGGGCCGCCGCCGGCGCCGAGCGGGCACTGGCTTCTGATCCAGGACCAGAACCTGATCGTCGTGCCGGATGCGGGCGGGTTCAGCCTCCCGACGGGAGAGTTGCCCGCGGGGTTGGACCGCGCGCTCCATCGCCCGCTGTGGCTCGGGAACTTCCGTGGGCAGCCGTGCTGGGCGGCCGCCCTGGAGTCGGAGGTCCCGGTGCCCGATGGCTTCCACGGTGAGACGCTGGTACCGATGAAGGGGACCCGCCTCCCCGACGATCTGCTCTCGCTCGGCGGGATGGCGATGCAGACGCTCCACTGGGAGCGCACGAGCCGCTACTGCCCGCGCTGCGGCGCGCCAACCGAGCGGATCGAGGGCGAGTGGGGTAAGCGCTGCCCCAAGTGCCGGTACGAGCATTACCCCCACCTCCACCCGGCAGTGATCGTCCTGATCAAGGACGGAGACCGCTGCCTGCTCACGCGCAAGCCCGGATGGGCGCCGGGCCGCTACTCCCTGGTCGCCGGCTTCGTGGACAACGGGGAGTCGCTGGAGGCCGCCGTGCGGCGCGAGGTCAGCGAGGAGGTCGGCGTCGACGTGTCGGACACGCGGTACGTGGGGAGCCAGAATTGGCCCTTCCCGAGCCAGCTCATGATCGGGTTCGTCGCGACCTATGCGGGTGGCGAGGTCACGATCGACCGCGAGGAGCTAGAAGACGCGCGCTGGTTCCCGTGCGAGGCTCTCCCGGAGGGCCCGTCCCGCCACAGCATCGCCCGCTACATCCTCGACAACTACGTGCGGCGTCAGCCTGGCGAGATGGAGAGGTAACGGGCCGCCTCCATGGCATCCACGGTGAGGGTCGGCATCATCGGCGACTTCGAGTCGAGCCGGCGGTCGCACGTTGCGACGAACGAGAGCCTTCGTCACGCAGCGGACCAGCTCGCCGTCCAGGTGGAAACCGTCTGGCTACCGACCCCGTCCCTGCTCGGCCGCCACGGGTTGAACGCGCTCGAGGCGGTGGACGGGCTCTGGGCTGCACCCGGTAGCCCCTACCGGAGCATGGACGGCGCCTTGAGCGCGATCCGATTCGCTCGCGAGCGGGACTGGCCGTTCGTCGGAACCTGAGGGGGCTTTCAGCATGCTCTGGTAGAGTATGCGCGCAATGTGTGTGGCCTGGCGGCCGCTGACCACGCGGAGTATCACCCCGACGCGGCCCTCGCGCTGATCGTAGCTGCTGCCTGCCCTGTCGGTGAATCCGGCACGGATGGCTCGTCCCTCGGCGGCGCGATGAAGATCGGAGTGAGCCGGGCATCGCGCACCTACGGCATATACGGGGTCGAGCAGATCGAGGAACGGTTCAACTGCAGCTACGAGCTCAACCCCGCGTTTGAAGGAGCGCTGGAGGCGGCCGGGTTGAGCGTGGTGGGCAGGGGGGAGCAGGGCCAGGTGCGGATCGTCGAGCTATCGAACCACCGCTTCTTTGTCGCCACGCTCTTCCAGCCTCAGCTCTCGTCGGCCCCGGGCGCGTCGCACCCGTTGATCCTGGCATTCCTTCGGGCCTCGCGTGCGCTCCCCGGCGCGCGCCGGACGTCGGCTGCCTAGGATTCGCCGAGAGGGACAACCCCCACGCGGTGGCGGTGGGCCAGCGCCTGGTAGGTCGTGGGGTTGAGACGCACCCAGCGCTCGGCGGGCGTCCCCGCCCGCGGTCCCTTGACCTTCGCGGGGACGCCGATCGCGAGCATCTCGTCAGGGATCTCGGTTCCCGGCGTCACCAACGCCCCGGCGGCGACCATGGCGCGCGCCCCGACCTTCACGCCGTCCAACACGATCGCGGAGTTCCCGACCAGGCAGTTCTCGCCGAGCTGCGCCCCGTGGATCGTCACGAGATGGCCGACCGTTGCCCCCGGGCCGATCTCGACCGGGTTGACCGGCGTGGCATGGACGACGGCGCAGTCCTGGACGTTGGCGCCCTTCCGCACCACGATGGGAGCGAAGTCGCCGCGGAGCACCGCGTTGTACCAGACCGAGGCGTTCTCCTCGATGGTGACGTCCCCGATGATGTTGGCCGTGGGCGCGATGAAGGCGGTGGGATGAATCTTCGGCTTTTTCCCCTCGAAGCTGAAGAGCGGCATGCGTCTCTCCTCTCACGCAAAAAGTCGCGCTCACCCTAGCATCGCGTTCCCGCAGGCGTCAAGGCGGGCGCGCGCGCTGGACAGGCGACCGGGCGGGGCGTATCCTCCACTCATCATGGTGTGTGAGCAGCGCGTGCAGTAATTTGCGGATGGTCACCCCGTGCGCCGAGTTCGAGCGCGGGCTTCGCCCGCGCAACCGACTCGGGCCTCGCCGCGGGACGGGCCTGCCTACGGCATGGCCGACGTCCCTCGGCTCGAACTACAGTGGGGGGAGGATTCGGAAGGGGGGCTGAGCCCCCCTCCGAGATTGTCATGACGACGCCGAGGATCGTGGCGTTCGCCACAGCGGTGCCCGAGCACTACTTTCCCCAGTCGCGTCTCGCGGAGCTCGCCAGCGAGGTGGCTGGCTACCACGATCCCCGCCGGCTCGGCTTCTTCGCCCACAGCGAGATCGAGGGGCGCTACCTCTACCTCGACCCCGCCCGCGTGCGCGCCGACGAGAGCGTGGACGAGCTGAGCCGTCGCTTCGAGCAGGGGGCCCTGGCCCTGGGACGGGGGGCCCTCCTCAGCTGCCTCGACCGTGCCGGCTGGTCGCCGGAGGATGTGGACTTCCTCGCGACGACCACCTGCACGGGCCGGCTCTGCCCGAGCCTCGACGCGCACCTGGTCCGCGATCTGGGCTTGCGCCCGGACGTCCAGCGGGTCCACGTGGGGGACACCGGCTGCGCCAGCGCCATGGTGGCGCTCCAGCAGGCGTACAACCACCTCCGGGCCTTCCCGCGTCATCGCGCGCTGGTTCTCGCCGTCGAGATCTGCTCGGCCGCCTACTACCTCGACGATCGTCTGGAGAGCGCGGTCGCGCATGCGATCTTCGCCGATGGCGCCGGCGCGCTGGCGCTCGGCACCGAGGGGGACGGGATCAGCGTGCTCGGCCACCGGACGCTCTTTCGCTCCGAGCACCTCCCGGCCATGGGGTTCACGTATCCGGGCGGCCGGCCCCGCGTAATCCTGTCCAAGGACGTGCGCCGGATCGGCGCGGGGATGCTGGGCGAGATGGCGGAAGCGCTCCTCGCCTCGCAGGGGCTCAAGCGGGAGGACGTGAAGGCCTGGGTCCTTCATTCGGCGGGACGCCGTGTGATCGAGCGGGCTCAGAAGCTGCTCGGCCTCGGCGATGCCGATGTCGCGCCGTCGCGCGCCGTCCTCAGACGGTACGGAAACATGTCCTCGGCGACGGTGGTCTTCGTCCTGGAAGAACTTTGCCGGAACTACCCGCCGGACCCGGGGGACTGGGGCCTCATGATCGCCCTGGGTCCGGGCTTCGCCGCCGAGGGCGCGCTGCTGCGCTGGTAGCCGGCATGGCCTCGCTCCCGCGCGCCGCCGACGCCCGCGAGCTCCTCGACGCCCCAGGCCCGTTCCCCGGTCTGGAGGAAAACCTTCGCGACCTGGCGCGGCTGAACCGCCTCTTCGGTGGGGCCTGGCTGATCCGCGCCCACGTGGCGCGGCTCCTCGAAGGGACCCCGGCAGACTGGCCGGTCACGATCCTCGACGTCGGAACCGGCGGCGCGGATCTCCCGATGGCCGTCGTCCGCTGGGCCCGCCGGTCGGGCCGCCCGATGCGCGTACTCGCCCTCGACAAGAGTCATGAGGTCCTGTCCGTCGCTCGCCGCCTGGCCGCGGGCTACCCCGAGATCGTCTTCCTCCAGGCCGATGGGCTCTCGCTCCCGCTCAAGCGCGAAGCGGTGGACGTGGTCCTCCTCTCGCTCACCCTCCATCACGTGGAGCCGGCCGAGGCCTCCGCGCTCCTCGCCGAGCTGAACCGGACCGCGCGCCGCGGCTTCGTCGTCAACGACCTGATCCGGAACCGCCTGGCCTACGGGCTCGTCTGGCTGGCGACCCGGATCTTCGCCACGAGCCGCATCGCCCGCCATGACGGCCCGCTCTCGGTCCTCCGGGCGTACACCCCCACGGAGATCCTGGACCTCGCGCAGCGGGCCGGGCTTCCGGGGATCCGCATCGTCTGCTACCCGTGGCTCGCGCGGCTCGCGGTCGTCGGCAGGAAGCGATGAGCGGGCGCGGCGCTGACGTCGTCGTCGTGGGCGGGGGCCCGGCGGGCTGCGCCACCGCGCTCCTCCTGGCGGAGCGCGGTCACGCCGTGCTTGTCCTCGACCGGGCCCGGTTCCCGCGCCCCAAGCTCTGCGGCGAGTACCTGAGCCCCGAGGTCTCCCGGATCCTGGACCGCCTCGGCGTGCTCAAGGCGGTGGACGAGGCCGGCGCGGTCCCGCTCCGCGGAATGCGGATCGCCGCGCCCGACGGCACCGTCCTGCTCGCGGATTATCCGACCGCGGGGCCGTGGCGCGGCTATCGGGATCATGCCCTCGCCCTTCCGCGGCTCACCTTCGATCAGATCCTGCTCGACCGCGTCAGGGCCTGCCCCGTGGTGGAGGTGCGCGAGCGCCACCGCGTGACCGACCTGCTGATGGACGGCGACCGCGTGGTGGGCGTGGTCGGGATGGAGGCCGAGGGAAGGGCCTTCGAGGCGCGGGCGCCGCTGGTGATCGCGGCCGATGGCCGGAACTCGGTCGCGGCCCGGCGGCTCGGGCTCCTCCGCCCGCACCGCCTCCGCCGCCTGGCCCTCCTGGTGTACGTGGAAGGGGTCGAGGGGTTTGACGCGCGCGGGGAGATCTACGTGGATCCGCCCGACTACGCGATTCTGAACCCGGTGGCGCCGGGGCAGGTGAACCTGAGTCTCGTCGTGCCGCTCGCCGACGCCGCGCCTTATCGGGGACGACTCGACGCCTTCTTCTTCGCCCGGCTGAAGCAGCTCGACCGCCTCCGGCCGCGCCTGGAGGCGATGCGGCCCCTGGGCTCGATGAGCGCCCTCGGGCCCCTGGCCTACCGCGTCGCTCGGCCCCGGTGCGGCGGACTGCTCCTGGTGGGCGACGCCGCTGGCTTCTACGATCCGTTCACCGGTGAGGGGATCTTCAGCGCCCTCCGCTCCGCCGAGCTGGCGGCCGAGGTCGCCCACGCCGCGCTCAGGGCCGGCGATCCGTCGGCCGCTGCGCTGGCGCCGTTCTGGGAGGCGCGCCGCGCCGCCTTCAAGGAGAAGGAGTGGCTGACGCGCCTCCTCCAGGTCGTGATCTCGCGACGCTGGCTGGCCAACCGGGTGGCCCACTGGCTGGTCCGGCGCCCGGACCTCCTCGGTCTCCTGATGGGTGTCATCGGCGACTTCGTTCCCCCGCGCGCCCTGGTCTCCCCTCGCGTGCTATTCGGGCGTTAGATTAGCGGGGACCCATCTGTTGCTCTGACGGAGGATGACGCCCGATTGCTCCAATGACCGTCAGCCTACCAACAAAACCTTCCCGCGACGACCCGGCCTCTCGGCGTGGCGGACGGCCTCCGTGATATCGCCGAGGTCGTACTTGGCCTCGACCGGCGGGACGATCTCCCCCTTCGCCATGTGACTCAACACCTCGCCCATGACTGCGCGTTGCTTCTCGGCAGGCGCGCGTCGGAACCACGCGGTCAGCCAGAAGCCGCGCACTGACAGCGTGCGGAAGATCGTCAGCGCGCCGTTGATCAGGATCGGCTCGAGGGAGAGGAGGCCGTAGCTAAGCATGACCCCTCCCGGTCCGAGCGCCTGCACGACGCTGCCCGCGACCTGCCCGCCCACCGCATCAATTGCCGCCGGCACGCCGGCCCCATTGGTGACAGCCATGACCCGTTGAACGAGGTCCTCATCCTCCGTGCAGATCACTTGATCCGCCCCTAACGCTTTCAACTCCTGCGCCTGCTCCCGACGACGGACCACATTGATCGTCTTCACGTTCCGGAGCTTCGCGACCTGCAGCACGATGCGCCCGAGCGTCGAGCCGGCGGCGGTCTGGAGCAGCCACTGTCCCGGCTGGAGAGCCAGCTCTTCCGTCACCATGATCCAGGCCGAGAGGGGGTTGACGACAAACTGGGCCGCGCTCTCGTCACTGAGGCTGTCAGGTGCCGGGACGAGGTTCCCGGCCTTCACGACGAGAAATTCCTGCCAGGTTCCCGGCGCGCGAAGGGGAATGACGCGCTGGCCGACCTGAACTCCGCGCACGTCGGGCCCAACGGCTTCGATGACGCCCATACCCTCGTACCCCGGCGTCGCCGGAAGCTGGGGTGACACGCCGTAGAAGCCGCGCACGGTCAGGAGATCTGAGGGGTTGATCGGGCGCGCGCGCATTCGAACGAGCGCTTCGCCCGGGCCGGGCGAAGGTGTTGGCACGTTGTGAACCTGGAGCACCTCTGCCGGGTCACCAAACCGGTCAAACCTGACGCATCGCATCACGGTCTCCTCCTTCGGAACGAGACCTCTTTTCGGCTTCGTGGAGGCTACTCGAAGTCCCCGTCTTGAGCAGAAAAAACGGCTCTTCGGCGGTATAAGTCGCGCGCCACACCTGGGAGCGCCGCTCAGTAGCCTCCGGCCCGTGGCACTACTTCCGGCTGCGGGGGGCCTCCTGCGACCGGCTGATCCCGGATCGCGAGGACCACGGCGGTCGCCACGAAGGCCACCGCGGCGGCGGAGTGGAAGGCGAGCGTGTAGTCCCCGAGCTGGTCGTAGAGGTACCCGCCCACCGCCGACCCGAAGGCGGCGCCGACCTGATGGGAGAAGAAGATCCACCCCGATAGCTCGCCCACCGAGTATCGGCCGTAGATCTTCGCGGTGAGCGCTGTCGTGGCCGGCACCGTCGAGATGTAGTTCAGTCCGAAGATCGCGGCGAACGCGAAAAGTCCGGGCACTGTCCCGACGTACGGCAGGAAGATCAGCGAGAGCCCGCGCAGGAAGTAGTAGCCGGCCAGGGGCCCTTTCTGCCCGAACCGGTCGCAGATCCAGCCTGAGGCGACGGTCCCCACGATGTTGAGTGCGCCCATGAGGCCCAGCGCCTGGGCCGCCTGCGTTGCGTGGAACCCGTGCTCTGTCGCGTGGGGAATGAGGTGGGTCAGAACCAGGCCAGATGTGGTATAGCCGCAGACCCAGAAGCTTCCGGCGAGCAACCAGAAGGGTACCGTGCCCGCCGCCTCGAGAAACCCCGTGCGCTCGGCTAGAGTCTCCCGGGCTGTCTCGGGCGAGGACTCCGCCACGGCGCCGTAGGGTGCGAGGCCGAGGTCCCGGGGATCGTTGCGGATGAGGCCCAGAGCGAGAGGCAGGATTAGCAGGAGGAAGCCCGCACCGAGGACGACGAAGGTCAGGCGCCACCCCCCGGACACCGTGAGCGTCATTGCGAGCGGAACAATCAGGAGCTGGCCGGCCGCCATCCCTCCTCCCGCGACCCCGAGCACCAGACCGCGCCGGGTGTCGAACCAGCGCGCGGCCAGGGAAGCGGCGACGGACATCGCCATACCGCCTGCGCCCAGCGCGGTGAGGATCCCGGCCGTGAGGTAGAGCTGCCAGAGCGCGCCCACCTGAGCGGTCGCCAACGCTCCGGCAGCGAGGAGCGCGGTCGCGCATGCAAGCACCCCGCGCGGACCCCAGCGATCGGCCAGTCTGCCGACAACCGGGCCCGCCGCGCCGTAGAGGAGGAGGGAGAGCGAGGCCACCATCGAGAGCGAGGCTCGATCCCAGCCGAACTCTGCCTCCATCGGCTTGATGAAGACGCCGAACGAGGATCGCATGCCAGCCGCGGCGAGGAGGACCAGCGTCGCCGCTGCGAGGACCACCCACGCATAGTGGATGCCGCTTCTTCCGTGCCGGCTCATCTTTGCCATTTTGGATGCCCGACGCTGGGGTTGGGATTCACCGGCCGGATGCCCGCTCGCCCCGGAGCGTCATGCACGTGCTCGAAGCCCTGGCGACCTTCCGGTCGTTGTCGTCGAGAACGTCACACTCGACCAGACCCACCGTGTGGCCGCGCTGGACCACGTGGCCCGCGGCCCGGAGCCGCCCGGTCCACACCGGTCTCAGGAAGTTGATCTTCAGCTCGAGCGTCGTGAACGTCTCCCCCTCCTCGAGGGTGCTGGCGTACGCCATCCCCATGGCGGCGTCGGCGATGTCGCAAAGGATGCCACCGTGGAGCGTGCCCATGGGGTTGGCGTGGCGTTCGGTCGCCTCGAGCTCGACGACGGCTCGCCCCAACTCGATCTCCGTGAGCGTGAAGCCGATCAGCTTGGCGACGGGCGGCGGGAGGCCGGGAACCTGCATCTCGCCGCGGAGCGCCATCCGGGTGAGGTCGAGCATCTTGGGCATAGGGCTGCCTCCTTAGCGGGAGCGTTTGACAACCCGTAGCAGATCAAACTGAGCAGGAACTGGACCCCAAAGATTTGAAAGCCGTCCATCATCGCCTCCCTGTTACGGGGTACGCCGCTCAGCCGTCCTAGCGCCAGGCGCCGGCTTTGACGGCCACGGCCACCGTGGCGCCGTAGACCACGAGGGCTATCGCGATAGCCGCAAAGAGTGAGGCCAGGCCGCCCCCAAACCAGCGGATCGCGATCCAACCGCCTCCCGTCGCGATCAAGAGCCTGGCGAAGCCAGCCACGAGCGGCCAGAGGAGCCGCCCCGCGCCCTGGGAGGCGAAGTAGAGGGCGAGTCCCAGGCCGAAGAAGCCGTAAGTCGGTCCGACGATCCTGAGGTAGATCGCGCCGGCGACCAGCACCTCGAGGTCGGCGCTGAAGAGGCCGATCCACGCGCTCGGGAAGAACGCCCCAAAGAGCCCTATGCTGCCGGTGACGGTCGCTGCCAGCCCCGCGCCGACCCAGGCCACTCGCCTCGCGCGCACCATGTGGCCTGCGCCGATGTTGGTGCCCACCATGGTGACCAGCGCGGAACCCAGACCGAAGACCAGCGGGATCTGAAGGTATTCGAGCCGCGCCCCCATGCCGTAGCCGGCGAGCGCGAAGGTGCCAAAGGGACCGACCAGGCCGGTAAGCACCACCACGGTTACGTTTGTCAAGACCGTGTTGAGCGCCCCAGGCGCTCCGACCCGAAGGATCTCCCAGAACAAAGTCCGTCGGAAGCGGATCCCACGAAGGGAGAGCCTCACCAGAGTCCGGCCCGAGCGGAGGTAGCCGATGAGAACAAGGCTGCCCACGCTGAAGGACGTCACGAGCGAACTCCCCGCCCCCGCCACGCCCAGCTCAGGGAAAGGGCCCCAGCCGAAAATCATCGACGGGCAGAGCGTGAGGTGCATGGCGCCGGCCCCCACGATGACGGCCGCCGGTAGGAGCATGTTGCCGGTGCCGCGGACGACGCTGCCGAGCGTGTGGAGGAGCCAGAACGCCAGCGCCCCACCGAAGATCGCGTTGGAGTACGCGACCGCGGCCTCAAGCGCCGCGCCGGTGCCGCCCATGGCGCGATAGAGCGCAGGACCGCCCCGGAGAACACCGGTCGTAAAGATCGTCGCCATGGCGAGCGCGATCACGAGGGCGTGCGCCACCAGGGCATTGGCGTCGTCGCGCCGTCCGGCGCCGAGGGCGCGCGCGACCGCCGAGGCGACGCCACCCCCCATGCCGCCGGCCGCCATGGTCTGCAGCAGCATCATCACTGGAAAGACCAGGGAGACACCGGCCAGGGCCTCAGGCCCCAGCCAGCCGACGAAGTAGGCATCAAAGGTGCTCGTAGCGGCTACGAGCAGCATCACCGCAACATTGGGGGCGGCCAGCCGGAGCAGGGTTGGCGCGATGGGCGCCTCCAGGAGGAGGCGGGTGCGGGCCGCCATGGGGCTGGCCGTGCTGGGCTGAGCGGTGGCCGTGACGTCCATGTGAGTAGTAAAATACAAGTGACTAGCTTTTTTGTCAAGACTTCTGTTTGTATAATAGCCCCATAGCCCTATGCCGAAGCGCTACGGTCAGGCGTGTCCAGTGGCGAAGACGCTGGAGCTGGTCGGCGATCGGTGGACCCTCCTGATCGTTCGGGACCTGCTCCAGGGGCCGCTTCGCTTCCAGGACTTCCAGAGGTCGCTGAAGGGTATTGCGCCCAACATCCTCTCGGATCGACTCAAGCTGATGGAGGAGCACGGCGTCGTCAGACGTCGCTTCTACTCGGATCACCCGCCGCGCGCCGAATACGCGCTCACCGACAAGGGAAAGGAGCTGGGCGTGGTGGTCGGCGCGCTGGCCACCTGGGGCTCGCGCCACGTCCACCGCCAGACCACCCTGGTCCACGAGGCGTGTGGGCACCCCGTGGAGATGGGCTACCACTGCCCCCACTGCGGCGGGCGCGTGCGCGGCGCTTCCGTAACGCTCAAGCGTGCCTGATCCGCTGGCCGCGCGCGTTCGCCGGTCACCGCGCACCACTCACACACTTCCGGAGGGACTGCCATGAGCCAGGACCTGCTCGAAGTCGTGAAGGACAGGGTCGCCATTCTCACGCTGAACCGCCCCGAGCGGCTGAACGCCTTCTCGCATCCGATGCTGGAGGCGATGCTGGAGGCGCTTCCCCGGCTCAGCGAGGACCCCGGGGTGGGCGTGGTGGTTCTGACGGGCGCGGGGCGCGCCTTCTGCGCCGGCGGGGACGTGAAGGCCATGGCCGAACGGAAGGAGGGCGGCGGCGGGACGCTCGAGGAGGCAGCCCACGCGCTCCGCTCGCGGATGGAGGTGTCCCGCTGGCTCCACGAGATGCCCAAACCCACCATCGCCATGGTGCGGGGCGCCGCGGCAGGGGCGGGACTGTCGCTCGCGCTCGCCTGTGACCTCCGCATTGCGGGAGACACCGCCCGCTTCGGCGCTGCGTTCGCGCGCGTGGGGTTCCCGGGGGACTTCGGGGGGAGCTTTTTCCTGACCAAACTGGTGGGCACGGCCAAGGCGCGGGAGCTCTACTTCACGGCCGACATGCTGGACGCCCGAGAGGCGCTGGCGCTGGCGCTCGTGAACAAGGTCGTCCCCGACGCGCGTCTCGAGGATGAGACCTTCGCCCTCGCGAGCCGCCTCGCCCGGGGGCCGCGGATCGCGTACGGCTACATGAAGCGGAGTCTGAACGCCGCCGAGAGCGGGACGCTCCACGAGGTGCTCGACCTGGAGGCCTGGCAGCAGATCCGCTGCGGGATGACCGAGGACCACCGCGAGGCGGCGCGGGCCTTCGTCGAGAAGCGTGAGCCGGTCTTCAGGGGGCGCTAGGTCAGTCGGAGGGGGCCCGGGTACCCACGCCGGAGGCGTGGGTGTCCCCCTCCGAGGCCTCCCCCAG
>JACQWB010000126.1 GCA_016209385.1 Candidatus Rokuibacteriota bacterium | reverse complement strand
GGAGGGTCAAGGCCGGCGAGGCGAAGCTGATGGGCTTCGGCCACCGGGTCTACAAGAACTACGATCCCCGGGCGAAGCTCGTCAAGCGGCTGGCCGACGAGGTCTTCGCGGTGACGAAGCCCAACCCGCTCCTCCCGATCGCGCTGGAGCTGGAGCGGATCGCGCTCGAGGACGACTACTTCGTCACGCGCAAGCTCTACCCCAACGTGGACTTCTACTCCGGCCTGATCTACCAGGCCATGGGCTTCCCCGTGGAGATGTTCCCGGTCCTCTTCGCCATCCCGCGCACCTCCGGGTGGCTCGCCCAGTGGCTCGAGATGCTGGCCGACCCCGAGCAGAAGATCGCCCGGCCCCGCCAGCTCTACCTCGGCCTGCCCGGGCGGGACTACGTGGGCATCGGCAAGCGCGAGCCCGAGGAAGAGCTCGTGTGACGGGGTGAGGAGCGCGTGAGCTCCCGCTACGTCTTCCCCCAGGCCCCGCAGCGGGTCTACTGGGAGCTGACGCGGGCCTGCGACCTGGCCTGTCGCCACTGCCGGGCCGAGGCGATCCCCTGGCGGGATCCTCGGGAGCTCGGCATCGCGGAGGGCCGGCGGCTACTGGAGGCGCTCACGGAATTCGGCCGCCCGTCGCCCCACGTGGTCCTGACCGGCGGGGATCCGCTCAAGCGCGGCGACCTCTGGGAGCTGATCGAGCACGGGCTCGGCCTCGGGCTTCACCTCTCCCTCGCTCCGAGCGCGACTCCGGCGCTCACGCGCCCGGTGGTCGCCCGGCTCAAGCGGCTGGGCATCGAAGCCATGTCCCTCAGCCTGGACGGCTCCACCGCCAAGATCCACGACGGTATCCGCCAGGTGCGAGGATGCTTCATCCGGACGATGGAGGCCGCGCTCGACACGGTGGCGGCGGGAATTCCCCTCCAGATCAACACGCTGGTCACAGCCGAAACCCTGGACGACCTCCCCGAGGTCCACAGCCTCGTACGCGTCATCGGCGCGGCCCGCTGGAGCCTCTTCTTCCTGATTCCCGTCGGCCGGGGACAGGTGCTCGGAGAGGTCACCCCGGCGCGCTGCGAGGAGCTGCTCCACTGGCTCTGGGACGTGGCGGCGGAGTCTCCCTTTGCGATCACGACGACGGAGGCTCCCCACTACCGCCGCGTGGCGCTCCGGCGGCTGCGGGCTCCGGGTACGGACGGCCGCCGCCGCGCCGTCCCGCGCGGGTTCGGCCTCCGCGATGGCAACGGGATCATGTTCGTCTCCCACACCGGCGACGTCCAGCCGTCAGGATTTCTCCCGCTGGTGGCGGGGACCGTGCGGGCGGCGAGTCCGGTGACGATCTACCGGGAGGCGCCGCTCTTCCAGGACCTCCGTCGGACGGACACCTTTGTGGGCCGGTGCGGGCGCTGCGAGTTCCGGGCGATCTGCGGCGGCTCGCGGGCGCGCGCCTACGCGGCCAGCGGCAACCCGCTGGGAGAGGATCCTCTCTGCCCCTACGAGCCCGCGAGCCGAGGAGGAGCAGAGGGCCTCGGCCCCGCGGGCGGATGACGTTCCTGAGAGCCACGGTCCTGTTCGTCGCGGTCGGGCTCGGCCTGCTCCTCGAAGGCCTCACCGCCAGACTGTGACCTGGCCCCCCTTGCGCCTCCGGTCCGTTTGGCGGGGCGGTGAGGCGATTGCACCCCAGTTGGGGTGTCCCCGCCCCAGCCTGGATCCTGGGAGGCGCACGCTAAGCCCCTGAAAACGAAAGACGACCGCGATGAGCCCGCCGGGCATCGCGTTTGCTAGTCCGTTTGCCTCAGAGCAAGGTTTGGCATCCCGGGATGAGCCCGGGTGCCCGAACACGCGTGCCGGGAGGTGGCGTATGGACCTGGACAGGTTCCTCACCAACACGGCCGACGGGGTCTTCGCGGTCGGCGCCGACGGCAGGATCGTGCTGTGGAACCAGGCCGCGGAGAAGATCCTCGGGTACGCGGCCAGGGAGGTGATCGGCAGGCCGTGCTGCGAGGTCTTCCTTGGCCGGGATGCTGCCGGCAATCGCCTCTGCTACCGGGGCTGCCACGTCATGACGCTCATCGGGCAGGGCGAACTCATCCAGCACTTCGACATGGCCACCCGGACCAAGGCAGGAACCGCTGTGTGGCTCGACATCAGCATCGTGGTCGTCCCAGGCGCCCGCCGCGACCTCTCGACCACCGTCCATCTCTTCCGTGACGTGACCGCCTCCCGCGAGATCGAGGCCCTGGTCCGGGAGCGCCTGACCCAGAGCAAGCGGGAGGCGTCGAACGGGAACGGGACGCCGGTCGAGCTCACCCGGCGGGAGCTGGAGGTGCTGCGGTTGCTCACGGCGGGGGCGGACACGAAGGCGATCGCCGAACGGCTTCATGTCAGCCCGGCGACGGTGCGGAACCACGTCCAGAACATCTTCGGCAAGCTGGGCGTGCACAGCCGGCTCGAGGCCGTCGCCCACGCGAACCGCAACGGGCTCCTGTGAGAGAGGGGAAGCCTTCGGGCTTCGGCCCTGCCCGGCCAGCGCTCGCGCTGCGCGCTCCTCCGGAAAGGGAGCTGCGGACATGAGCATGATCGTGGACAGCGCGTGCGGCTTCGCCGCGCTGAGTTTGTTCCCACCCGACGCCTCAGTTCTCACGGCCGAGTACAAGATCAACCTGCTGGCCCCGGCTCGGGAAGGTAGGCTGAGATAAAAGAAGAAAACAGCGCGGGTCGGGAGAGGAACGCCGGGGTAGGCCGATCACCCCCTAAGGGGCTTGCCCTAGCGCACCATTTTCAATCTCGCGCGTGGTACTTGGGATCAGAAGTCATCGGGTTTCACCTGCTCAAGCCACCCCGTGACTTCCGCGGGTCCAGCTGGAAGGGTTCCCGGGGCTGATCGCGCCTCCGCACGCGCGAGGACTGCCTCGGTCGCGTAGATGGGAACTTTCGTCCTCAGCGCCAGGGCGAGCGCATCCGGGGGGTAACAGGAAAGCGTCAGCCCCACGTCACCTTGGCGCAAACAGACGAGAGCGCCGATCCCTTTGCTCCCCATATCGTCCAGCACGACGTGGCTGATCGTGGCCCGAAATGCCCCCAGAAGGGACTGCATAAAGTCGTAGACAGGGTTACAGCTGCACCGAGCGTGCCCCATCTCCCGGGCGAGGCGATGGGCCTCATGCGGATCGGTCGAGAAGGCGAGCTTGATGTGGCGCTCCATGTCTTCCAGCACGACGATGGCTCTGTGCTGGTCAGCGCCACAGGCAAGTTCCACGATTCGCATCAGGACCATCGTAAACCTCTGACTCTCCTCGCGCTGATCAATGACCGGGTAACCGCCGACATGGGGCACGTCATCGAGAAGATCTCCCGGGCCTTTAGCTCTCTAGGTCGGGCGAGGATGCGGGATGCGGGACTGCTCTCGCGTGGACCGCAGCGAGCTCCCCCCGGGACGCGGGGATGAGGTCCGCGACCGTCACCTCATCAAATCCGACCATGATCTTCTGATGGAGCATCCGCATCGTCTCGATGATGGCGCAGACCGAGAGGCGGGGACAGCGGCAGCTCTCGAGCTCCGCACACTCTACGAGGCGAACCGGGTCATCGATCGCGCGAAACACATCGGTAAATGAGATCTCGGACGGGTGTCGCACGAGGTGGTACCCGCCGTGAGGCCCTTGCTTGGATCCGACGAGCCCCGCCCTGGAGAGCTTTTGAAGAATCTTGGCGAGGAAATCGAACGGGATAGTGAGCAGGCTGGCCAGCTCGTCGCAGGAGATCGGTCGAGCGCTCGGCTGAGCCGCCAGAAAGACGAGAACCACGAACGCGTAGTCACACTCTCGCGTCAGTCGCACTTCGGAGCTTCCATACGAGCTGGTCGAGCGGATCGGAAAGCGTGAGGCCCTGACGACTTGCGGAACAGTTCAGGAAGAACGAGAGCGCTCATACCCCTCTATAGTTGACGTCCTGCAGCAAGTCAAGAAGTAGTTTTAAGTAGTTTTAAAATTTCCGACTGTTTCACTCCGATTTCTGTTTGGCGAAATGAGACGTTTGGCTCATGAAAATGAGGTTGCTGACGGATTGTTACCTCGCTGCCGAACAGCTAGCCTGACACTAATACGGCTCTCTGTTCGGCGAGGGATTCGGTGGCGATCGAAGACCGGTATCCGACGATCCTCCACGCGGCGCTCGAGACGTTCGCCCGCCGTGGCTACCATCAAGCCTCGATCCGGGAAATCGCGCAGGCTGCCGATCTGTCGCTCGCCGGCCTCTACCACTACGTCCGGGGGAAGGACGAGCTTCTCTTCCTGGTGATCGACCGTTCCCTCGACGCCCTTCTCGCCAAGCTCGACGCCGCGCTGGCCGACGCGGTGACGCCGGAGGCGAAGCTCTGGGCGCTGATCCGCACCCACCTGGAGTTCGCGTTCCACCAAGGGGCGGCGCTCAAGGTGATCAACCGCGACATCGAGGCCCTCGCCGAGCCCCACCGGGCCGCCGCAGCCGACAAGCGGCACGCGTACCTCCTGCGCGGGCTGGAGATCTTGCGCGCGCTCGATCCCCACGGCCGCACCGATGACGGTCTCCTCGACGCCACGAACCTGCTCCTCGGAATGCTCAACGGCATCGCGACCCGTCCCTTCATGGCGACCCCGGCCAACCATCCCGGGCTCGTCGAGGTCGTCAAGAACCTCTTCCTGCACGGATTTCTCGGAACCGCCCACGGCGACGAGCCCGCCGGCGCGCCGGGCGCCCGACGCCGAGACGCGGAGGCGGCGCATGTCGGTTGAGGGCACGATCGAACGCGCCCGGGCCCTGGTCGACGCCCCGCTCGACCGTGCGCTCGAGCCCTGGCGGCTCGCCAACCCTGAGGGCAAGGTCGTCGGCTGGTTTCCAGTCTACAGCCCACTCGAGCTGGCCCACGCGGGGGGCATCCTCCCGGTCGGGGTCATGGGCGGAGGCAACCAGATCGAGATCGCCCATGCGGACTCCCGCTTTCAGTCTTTCGTCTGCTCGATCGTGAAGAGCACGCTCGAGCTCGGTCTCACGGGCCGTCTCAAGGCGCTGGACGGCATGGTCTTCCACTCGATCTGCGACCCGGCCAAGAACCTCGCGAGCGTCGTGCGGCGCAACTTCCCCGAGCTCTGGGTGGAGTTCGTCCACTTCCCCCAGAACCTGACCTCGCCCCTGGCGGAGGACTACCTGGTGGCCGAGTACCGCCGGATCCTCGACCGGCTGACCGACCTCACCGGGCGTCGCGTCGGGGATGAGGACCTCCGGCGAAGCCTGGCGGCGTACAACGCGAGCCGGGCCAGGATCCGCCGGCTCTACGAGATCCGCCGCGAATCGCCTCAGCTCCTGTCGGCCACCGAGAGCTACCTGCTCGTGCGAGCGGGGATCCTCATGCCGCCCGAGGAGCACGCCGCGCTGCTTGACGAGGCCCTCGACGGGCTGTCCGGCCGAGACGTGAAGCCCAAAGACCGGATCCGGGTCGTGATCGAGGGGTCGTTCTGTGAGCAGCCGCCCCTGGAGCTGCTCCAGTCCATCGAGGAGGCGGGGTGCGACATCCTGGACGACGACCTCCTCCTGGGCGTGCGCTGGTTCCTCCGCGACGTGCCGATCGACGGCGATCCGCTCCGGGCCCTGGCGCGGAGCTACATCGACGGGAGTGTGCATTCGAGCGTCAAGCACGACCTCCGGCGCACCAAAGCGCAGCCGCTCCTGGACAAGGCCCGGGGGGGGCGGGCCCACGCCGTCGTCGTGCTGGCGGCCAAGTTTTGCGAGCCGGCCCTCTTCGACTACGCGCTCTACCGGAAGGCGCTGGACGAGGCGGGGATCCCTCATGTCTTCCTCGAGTTCGAGGAGAAGATGTGGATCTTCGATAAGGTCCGGACCGAGGTGGAAACGTTCGTCGAGTCGATGCTCTTCGACTGAGGAGGACGGGATGTCCACCGTGCGCTACCAGGGGCGAATGCACGAGTTCCAGAAGGAGCTGATGGGCCGGTACTACGCCGAGCTGACGCGGGGCGCGGAGACGGGCCAGGGGCACGCGGCGTGGATGCTCATCAGCGGCAATCCCGTGGAGCTCGTCCGCGCGTTCGACATGCTTCCGGTCTACCCCGAGGTGAACGCGCTCCAGCTCGGGGTGCGGCGGCAGTCCCTCCCCCTGATCCAGAAGGCCGAGGAGCTCGGCTACTCCATAGACAACTGCGCCTACGTCAAGGCCGACATCGGTCTCTTCTTCTCCGGCCTCAAGGCGCCCTTCGCCACCATTCCCCGGCCCGAGCTGATCCTCTGCAACTACGTCGGGTGCGGCGTGTACCTCCAGTGGTTCGAGCACCTGGCGGAGTACACCGGCGCGCCGATCTTCAACCTGGACATCCCCACGGTCCGCGGGCCATCGGGGCGCGCCCGGCCGGACGATGTCCGGTACGTGGTGGGACAGCTCGAGGAGCTGATCGCCCTCTGCGAGCGGATCACGGGCAAGCCGCTCGACCAGGCCAAGCTGCGGCAGATCCTCCAGTGGTCGAAGGAGACGGGGGACCTCTGGGCCGAGATCAAGTCCCTCACGAAGTTCGTGCCGTCCCCCTTCGACGCCTACTTCGACGCGGTGACGCTGATGGGGCCCCTCTACTGTCTGCGGGGGACCGAGGACGGCCTCACGTTCTTCCGCGAGGCGCGCAGCGAGCTGGCCGAGCGGGTCCGCCAGGGGCTCGGCCCGCTCCCGGACGAGCGGTTCAGGATCGTCATGGAAGGGCCGCCGCCGTGGCCCTATCTCAGGATCTTCCGCGATCTCTTCACCAAGTGGGGGGCTGTCGCGGTGGCATCCACCTACTCCACGGTGGGCGGGCTCTGGGAGTTCGGCTTCAGGCACGATCCGGACCGGCCGCTGGAGTCCATCGCCGAGCACATGCTCGAGTACAACCTGACGAACCGGAGCTTCCACCAGCGCTACCAGCAGATCCGGCAGTACGTGGAGGAATGGGGCGCCGACGCCCTCGTCATCCACTCGGTGAAGAGCTGCCGCCTCTTCTCGGCCGGGCAGGGGGACATGCGGGAGTACTTCTCGAAGGAGCTGGGCGTACCCACCCTCCTCATCGAGTCCGACCTGGAGGATCCCCGCTACTTCTCCGAAGCCCAGATGCGAAACCGCATCGACGCCTTCTTCGAGGCCCTCGAGCACCGCAAGCTGGTGAAGGCATAGGGAGGAGTCCGATGCGCATCGCGGCAGGGGTGGACGTGGGCTCGACCCAGACCAAGGCCATGCTCCTGAACGAGCGGCGCGAGATCGTGGGGCGGGTCCTGATCGATACCGGCGCCAATGTCGCGAAGGCCGCCGAGCGGGCCTTCGACGAGCTTCTCGCCAGCGCGGCGCTGCGGCGGGACCAGGTTGCCTACGTGGTCGGGACGGGCTACGGGCGCTACAAGGTGACCTTCGGCGACGCGCAGATCACCGAGATCAGCTGCCACGCCAAGGGGGCGGTGTTCGTCTTTCCCGGGACGCGGACCGTGATCGACATGGGCGGCCAGGATGCCAAGGGCATCCGCGTGGGCGACGGCGGGGAGGTCAAGGACTTCGTCATGAACGACAAGTGCGCCGCCGGGACCGGACGGTTTCTGGCCAACGCCGCCGAGGCCATCGGTCTCACGCTGGACGAGATCGGCGAGATCTCCCTCCGCGCGACGAATCCGGTGCGCCTCTCCACGGTCTGCACGGTCTTCGTCGAGTCCGACATCATGGCCTACCTGGCCCAGGGGAAGAAGGTGGAGGACATCCTGGGGGGCGTGCACAGCGCGATCGCGGCGCGGACGGTGGCGCTGGTGCGACGGGTGGGGATCGAGCCCGAGGTCACGTTCACGGGCGGGGTCACGCGGAACATCGGGATGCTCCGCGCCCTGGAGGAGAAGCTCGGGCTCTCGCTCAACGTGAGCCCCGAGTCCCACTTCATGGGAGCCCTCGGGGCGGCGCTCTGGGCCCTGGAGCGGGCGGCGTCGCAGGTCCCCGCCGCCGCTGGGAGGTGACGCGCATGCTCCCGGTGGCGGGGAGGTGAGGGAGATGCTCGCCGTGGCGGGGATCGACGTCGGCTCCCGGACGACCAAGGCCGTCGTCCTCGACGACACCCGGCGGATCCTCGGGAAGGGGAGCGCGCGGACCCGGCCAGATTTTCCGCGGGTCGCGGGCGAGGCGCT
Source organism: Candidatus Rokuibacteriota bacterium (assembly GCA_016209385.1). NCBI lineage: Bacteria > Candidatus Rokuibacteriota > Candidatus Rokuibacteriota bacterium. The sequence continues at coordinate 3,825 of JACQWB010000126.1, read as the reverse complement.
GGCCCTGGCCCTCGCCGAGGCAGGGCTCGCCGAGGGCGACCTGGCGTACACCGCGACGACCGGCTTCGGCCGCTACAACGTGCCCTCCCGCGACATCCAGATCACGGACATCACCTGCGGCGCGCGCGGGGCGGCCTTCCTCTATCCCGGGACCAGCTGTGTGCTCGACATCGGCTGCCAGTCCACGCGCGCCATCCGGGTCCGCGACGGAGGCAAGGTCAAGGAGTTCCGCACCAACGACAAGTGCGCGGCGGGCGCCGGTGGCTTCATCGAGCGCGCGGCGCGCTACCTCGAGGTCGGGCTCGAGGAGGTCGGCGGGCTCTCGCTGGAGGCCGACTCTCCGCAGCCGATCTCCAGCGTGTGCGCCGTCCTCGCCGAGTCCGAGATCATCAACCACATGACGGCGGGGGTGAGCGTGGAGAACATCCTGCGCGGCATCCACCTCTCCCTGGCCAATCGGGCCCTCGCCCTCCTGAAGCGCGTCGGGCTGGAGCCGGAGCTCACCTTCATCGGCGGGGTGGCCAGGCAGGCGGGGATGGTCAGGGCGCTGGAGGAGACGGTCGGGATCACCGTCAACGTCCCGTCCGACCCCGAGCTGGTGGGCGCGCTGGGGGCAGCCCTCCTGGGTCTCGCGAGGGTGGAGAAGCTGCGCGCCGCCGCCGCGGCCGCGTGACGGAGGCTCGGGTGGTCGAGGCTGAAGATCGAGCGGCGCCGAGGCGGGTCCCGGTCTACTGCTACCAGTGCGTGGCGGGCCCCGACCTCCTCAAGGTCGTCGTCAAGGACGGCGTGGCCGTGGGGGTCGAGCCCAACCAGGACTTCGCCGACATCCACCCGGCGTGCGGCAAGGTCTGCGTCCGGGCCTACGCCCTGATCCAGAAGCTCTACAATCCGAACCGGATCAAGGCGCCGATGAGGCGGACCAACCCGCGGAAGAGCCGCCACGAGGACCCGCGGTGGGAGGAGATCTCCTGGGACGAGGCCCTCGACCTCCTGGCCGAGAAGCTCAAGGCGATCCGGGCGCGCGGCCTTCTCGACGAGGCGGGGTACCCGCGCCTGGCCGCGACCTTCGGCTCGGGCGGAATCGCGCCGGCTTACCTCGGCACCTTCGCCGCGTTCCTCGCCGCCTGGGGGCCCGTGGACCAGGGGATCGGGAGCGGTCAGGGGGTCAAGTGCTACCACTCCGAGCACCTCTACGGCGAGTTCTGGCACCGGGCCTTCACCGTCGCCGCCGACATCCCGCGCTGCGACTACGTCCTCTCCTTCGGCTACAACGGCGACGCCTCGGGCGGCGTCACCGGCGTCTTCCGCCATGCCGAGGCGCGCGCCCGGGGGCTCAAGTGGATCCAGATGGAGCCCCACCTCTCGGTGACCGGCGCGGGGGCCGTGGAGTGGGTCCCGATCCGGCCCAAGACCGATGCGGCGGTCCTCTTCGCGCTCCTCCACGTCGTCCTCCACGAGAGCGACTGGCGCCGGAGCTGCGATCTCCGCTTTCTCCAGACCATGACCAGCTCCCCCTATCTCGTCGGGCCCCGCGGCTACTACCTCCGTGACCCGAAGTCGCTGAAACCACTCTGCTGGGACCTGGCACGCCGGGGCGCCGTTCCCTTCGACGATCCCGCGCTCCGGCCTGCGATCGAGGGGCGTTACCTCGCAGCCGGTGTCGAGGTCGGCGCCGACGGCGAGCGGTGGAGCGTGGCGGAGTGGGTGAGGCCGGCCTTCGACCTTCTCCGCGAGCACGTGGCGCCCTACACGCCCGAGTGGGCGGCGGGGATCTCCGATGTCCCGGCGGCGACGATCCGCAGGCTCGCGCGCGAGTACCTGGCCCACGCCAACGTCGGGGCGACCGTGACGGTCGGGGGTGGGGACGGCCCGGCGCTTCTGCCCCACCGCCCCGTCGCCGTCCTGCTTGGCAAGAGCGTGACCAACGGTTGGGGCGGCTACGAGTGCTGCTGGGCGCGGACCGTGCTGGCAGCGCTGGTGGGCGCCCTCGAGGTGCCCGGTGGGATTCTGGGGACGACGGTCCGCCTCAACCGTCCGGCCCAGAATCGTCTCGACTCTGTGAAGCCCGGGCCCGACGGCTTCATGGCCCAGCCGCTGAACCCCACGGATAAAGAGCACTGGCAGGGGAGGCCCCACATCAGGAGCGGCTACCGGACCCTGGTCCCCCTGGCCGCCGACTCGCCGTGGTCTCCCGCCCTGTCCCCCGCCCACCTGCCGTGGCTCTTCCTGGAGCAGCCCCCCGAGGGCTGGCCCGCGACGACGCTCCCCGAGGTCTGGATCGTCTATCGGACGAACCCGGCGATCTCGAACTGGGAGACGGACCGTATCGAGGCGGCCCTCGAGCGCTTCCCGTTCGTCGCCGCGTTCGCCTACACCCAGGACGAGACCAACTGGTACGCCGACCTCCTGCTGCCCGAAGCGACGGACCTGGAGTCGTTCCAGCTCTACCGGGTCGGCGGGACCAAGTACATCGAGCAGTACTGGGAGCACTCGGGGTTCGCGCTCCGCCAGCCCGTGGTCGACTCTCCCTTCGACACGCGCGACCTCACCGACATCGCCACCGAGCTCGCCGAGCGCTGCGGCCTCCTCCCGGCCTACATCCAGGCGCTCAACCGGGGGGCGGGGACCGGCGTGCCGCTGAAGACGGCGGAGTACGACATGAGCCTGGGCCCCTCAGCCCGGCCCGCCTCTCGGGAGATCTGGGATCGCGTCTGTCGCGCTGCGACGCGGGGGCTGACCCGCGGCGAGGCCGAGCTGGGTCTCGACTGGTTCATGGCCCACGGCGCCTTCTTCATCCCGTTCCCGACGACGAACTACTACCTCCACCCCACGATGTTCGCCCAGGGGCTCCGCTACGAGCTTCCTTACCAGGAGCGGATCAAGCGAATGGGAGAGGAGCTGAGGCGCCGTCTCCACGAGCGTGGAATCGGCTGGTGGGACGTTCAGCTCGATGAGTACCAGGCGCTGCCCGGCTGGAAGGACTTCCCGGGTATCTGGGGCGGCCTGGCGCGCGCGCGCGGCCGTCGGCCGGAGGAGTTTCCGCTCTGGCTCCTCACGAGCCGGAGCATGCAGTACTCGTGGGGCGCGAATGTTTCCCTGCCGGTGCTGGCCGAGGTCGCGCGCCACGTCCAGGGCCACTTCGGCGTGCTGCTCAACCGGAAGACGGCCGCCGCGCTCGGGATCCGGGACGGCGATCTCGTCGAGATCGAGTCTCCCACCGGGCGGACAGAGGGGCGCGCGATCCTGAGGGAAGGGGTGAGGCCCGATGTCGCGGTCGCCCTCCAGCAGTTCGGCCACTGGGCTACACCGGTCGCCCGGGATCTCGGGATGCCCAGCCTGAACCAGGTGGCGGCCATGGACCTGGCCCTGACCGATGCGACGGGGAGCGGCGCCGACCTCGTCAAGGTCGCCGTCCGCAAAGCGCCAGCGCGATGAGCCACGCGAGCCGCGCGCCGGGATGCCCGCCTGAGCGACTCCGACGAGCCGTAGCGGGCGGCGAAGCGCAGGATGCCGGAGCGCTCCGAGCCGCCCGGCACCCGCGCCGAAGGCGTGGGTGCGGTTGGGCGGCGAGGACTACCCCCCGCCTCCGGGGGGATGGGGGGGCCAGCGGAGGCGTCCGAGCGAGCCAGGCCTGTCGAGGCGAGGAGGCCTGAGCGAGGCAGGGCGCCCCGACGTATGACCGATTAGCAGACGCTTCACCCGTCCCTGAGCGTCCAGGTCACGTCCGCTACTCGTCGCCGAAGGCGGAGAAGCCTGTGATGTCCCGCCCGAGGATCAGGGTGTGAATGTCGTGGGTCCCCTCGTAGGTGACAACCGTCTCCAGGT
>JACQWB010000125.1 GCA_016209385.1 Candidatus Rokuibacteriota bacterium | reverse complement strand
GCAACCGGGGGTCGTCGCTCTGGGCTCGTTTTCGCGCAAGGACGGCAACGCGACGACGCTTCAGGCGCTGACGCGGCACCCGGCGGCCCTCATCCAGTGGGTGCGGACGCACCTCGTCCCGGCCGGACTGAAGCGCGGAACCGTCGGACGCAGCGGGGGCAGCATTGCGGTCTTGGTCTCATCCCGCTCCGGGCGCCGGACCCGACGCGATGACCGCGTCTGATCGCCTTGGCTGGCGAACGCCCTGGCGCACCAGGGAGGCGCGAGAGCCGACTCAGAGGCGGATCGGGTTGAAGTCCGTCCCGTAGTCGAACGTGTCGACCCGCTCGCGCGCCTTCAGCCAGGCCACGGCCGCGTACGTCAGGGGCGTCGCCGCCGCCTCGTAGGCGACCTTCACCGCCCACTGGCCGGCGATGAGCCCGGTCAGGACCGCTCCCGGCACCGTCCCGGCGAACGCGAGCGTCACGAAGACCACGGTGTCGAGCGCCTGACCCACGACCGTCGACCCGATCGTCCGGGTCCAGAGCCAGCGCCCCCGCGTGAGGATCTTCAGCCGGGCGAGCACGTAGGCGTTCGCGAACTCGCCCGCGAGGTACGCGAGGAAGGACGCGGCGAGGATGCGCGGCGTCGTGCCGAGGATCTCGTCGTACGCGGGCTGGCCCTTCCAGAAGGGCGCGGCTGGCAGCGCGCCCCCGAGCCAGATCGCGACCACCATGACGGCGTTGCAGGCGAAGCCGAGCCAGATCACGCGCCGCGCGGCCCCGTAGCCCCAGACTTCGGTGAGCACGTCGCCGACGACGTACGACAGGGGGAAGATCACGATCGCGGCGGAGAGCACCAGGCCGCCCAGGACGATCAGCTTGGACGCCATCGTGTTGGCGGTGAGCAGGCAGGCGATGAACAGCGCCGCGACCGTGACGAACCGCCAGCTCATACGTTCGTCGGGATCGCGGGCTCGTCGCCGAGCGCGCGCTCGAGCGCCCGGGCGAGGATCGCGTCGTGCTCGTGGCTCGTGGCGAAGATACGGCACTGCGCGACCTTGCCCGGCAGGTACTTGAGGATCTCGGTCAACGGCTCCTCGGAGACGGAGCCTGTCGCCGCGTCGTAGACGTAGATCTGGCGGTCACCCATCTTCAGCGGGTTGAGCGGCCGCGGGTCCTGCAGCGCCATGTCGATCTCGAAGTTGAAGTCTCGGAGCGCGGGCGGCAGGAAGCTCCGCACGCGGCGCTTCACCGTGTCCGCGTCGAGAAAGCTGTGGCCGCGCCGGGGCTCGAACAGGTCGAGGATCACCTCGTGCGACATGCGCCACTTGAGCTTCCGGTCGAGGACGTGCCGCCACTCGAGCCCGAGGCGCTGGCGATCGGCGTCCTCGGTGTGGTGCCACTTGCCTACGTCCTCGAGCAGCGTCCACTCGGTCAGGTGGAGGTACGGGTGCAGGTCCGTGCGGAGATCGTGCGGGAAGGCGATCCGCATCGTGTCGCGGAAGATCTCCTTGAGGTGCAGGTCGATCCCGCGCGTCGTGCGGTGGTAGTAGACGTTCGTGTACATGTAGAAGCGCGCGTTCAGGAACATCGTGAACGCCTGCAGCCCGCCGCGGTCGAGCGTGAGCCCCTTCTCGGAGAAGAACGAGTAGTAGATGATGCGCTCGATGTCGATCGGGCCGACCGCGACGCCGCACATGTACGCGTCACGGAGCACGTAGTCCATGTTGTCGGCGGTGTACACCCCCGACAGGAGCGGCTTGAGGAACGGCAGCCACTTCGGGTGCGACTCGAGCGGCTGCGTGTAAGTCTTCCCCATGAGATAGCAGATCCACTCCGGGTCGATGGCCTCGCTCGCGCCGAAGGCGCCGCTGGGGCTGCGCCGCAGGTTCCGGAGGGTGTCGGCCAGCTCCTCGCGGATGATGCGCTGGCCGACGAGCTCGTGCGTGAGATCGAAGTCGACGAGGAAATTGTCGTCGAAGAAGTGGCCGAACGGCCCGTGACCGACATCGTGGAGGAGGCCCGCCATGCGGAGGAGCTCCTCCAGCAGCACGGGCGACGGGGCGTCGGGGAAGATCGCCCGCAGCGATGGGTAGAGCTGCTGGGCGAAGCGCCCCGCGAGGTGCATGGCCCCGAGGGAGTGCTGGAAGCGGCTGTGCTCCGCCGCCGGGAACACCCAGCGCGCCGACTGCAGCTGCGGCACGCGCCGCAGGCGCTGGACCCAGGAGGTGTCGATCAGGTCTTGCTCGGTCGCCTCGCCGGGGATCCCGCCCGGGCGTGTGTAGAGGATGTACCGGTGGATCGGGTCGGCGATGAGGCCGCGCCCCTGGTAGGTGTCGGCCGCCCCCTTCACGCGGTCACTCTCCCGTGCGGGAGGGATAGAGGCGGTAGCGGTCGATCGAGGGCACCGTGATCACGTGGACGCGGTCGCTGCGTCGCACCGCCACCTCGATCAGGTCACCGGCACGCCGGGACCAGAGTCGCCGGTAGAACTCCTCTTGAGAGCCGACGGTCACGCCGTCGACGCCGACGATCACGTCGCCGCGGCGGAAGCCCGCGCGGGCGGCGGGACCGACCGGCGACACCTCGCTGACCACGACGCCGCCGTCGAGGTCGAGCGTGTAGAGTCCGAGCCACGGCCGCGTGGGCCGGCTCGCGATGCGCCCCGCGGCGATCAGCTCGTCCTTGACGGGGACGAACGTCTCGAGGGGGATCGCGAGGTTCACGTGCGGGTCCTCGCCCAGGCGGAGCGAGGCGATGCCGACCACCTCGCCGCGGTCGTTCACGACCGCGCTGCCGGCCCAGTCCGGGCTCGACGGCGCCAGGTAGAGCGCGCGCTCGAGCATGTACTCCCAGTACGCCGAGAACCGCCGGATGGCGTGCACCGCACCGACGACGGCGATCAACTCGCCGTCGTCGCTCACGCCCACGGTCGCCGTGCGCGCGCCGACCTCGACGTCCTCGGAGCGCCCGAGCGCGGCCGCGGCCCACGGCCCGCCATCCTCCAGCCTCACGACCCCGAGGCCGCTCTCGAGGTCGAGGCCCACGAGCCGCGCGGGCACGGTCCGGCCGTCGCGCATCCTCGCCTCGATCTCTAGCGCATCGAGGAGCAGATAGCTGACGGTGACCGCGTAGCCGCGCGCGTCGAAGACGACGGCGCTGCCCGAGCGGCGCGCGCCCAGCCGGCTGGACGAGACCGCGTCCGGGGCATTCCGCACCCTGAGGCCGACGAGCGCCGCCTCGACCCGTTGGACGAAGGACGGCTGCGCTGGAAACGGCCCGGGCGCGCGCTCGGGCACGCGAGCCCGCGGCGCACCGAGCGCCAGCGCGGGGCCGAGCGCGACGAGGGCGAGTATGGCGAGGCCCTGGGCCCGTGTCCGCGCGCGCATGCGGACTCCCTCCTCAGCGGTGGCCGTACTGCCTCTCGTAGTAGGCCCGGAATTCCCCCGACTTGAGCGGCCGCCACCACGATTCGTGCTCGCGATACCACGCGACCGTCGCCTGGAGCGCCGCGGCGAACGGGTGGCCCGGCTTCCAGCCGAGCTGCTGCACCTTCTTCGAATCGAGCGAGTAACGGCGGTCGTGACCGGGACGGTCCTTCACGGGCTGGATCAGCGAGTCGGGCTTGCCGGCGAGGCGCAGGATCTGGCGCGTGAGCACCACGTTCTCGACCTCGTTGCCCCCCCCGATGTTGTAGACCTCGCCGTCCTTGCCCTGGCGGAGCACGAGATCGATCGCCGAGCAGTTGTCGAGGACGTACAGCCAGTCGCGGACGTTCTTGCCGTCCCCATAGAGCGGCAGCGGCTTGTCCTCGAGCGCGTTCGTGATGAACAGCGGCACGACCTTCTCCGGGTACTGGTAAGGCCCGAAGTTGTTCGACGACCGGGTGATCAGGACCGGGATCCGGTGCGTCTGCCAGTACGCGAGCGCGAGCAGATCGCCGCTCGCCTTCGACGCCGAGTACGGGTTCGAGGGCCGCAACGGGTCGCTCTCCCGCGACGACCCGCGCTCGACGGAGCCGTACACCTCGTCGGTGGAGATGTGGACGAAGCGCGGGATGCCGAGATCCTTGACCGCCTCGAGCAGCGTGAACACCCCGAACACGTCGGTCTTCAAGAACGCGTCCGGCTCCATCAGCGAGCGATCGACATGACTCTCCGCGGCGAAGTTGATCACGGCGTCCACGGCGCGGGCGACGTCGCGCACGAGCTTGGCGTCGCAGACATCGCCCTGCACGAACGCGTATCGCGGGTCGTGCGCGACGTCGGCCAGATTCGCGGGGTTGCCCGCATACGTGAGCTTGTCGAGGTTGACGACGCTGTCGCCGGGGTGCGTCGCCAGCACGTGGCGGACGAAATTGGAGCCGATGAAGCCACTGCCGCCCGTGACCAGCAGCTTCACGCGCCTATCCGCGCACCGGTTCCCAGATCTCGGCGCCCGCGAAGTCCCACGGCAGGCGCCCCTCGTCGCACATCGAGGGTTCGGGCGAGAAGTGGACGTCCGTGAAGTAGACGATCCGTCCGGTCGCGGCGCCGAGATTGCGCACGCCATGGGCGACGCCCGGCGGGATGCGCAGCAGGCGCGAGGTCCCGTCGCCCAACACGAGGCGCGCGCGCGCGCCCTCGGTGGCGGAACCCTGGCGCACGTCGAGGAGCACCACGAGCATGCGGTCCGCCGGCGGCACGTACCAGACGTCGGTCTGGCGCGCGTGGAGGTGGAACGCCTTGATCGCGCCCGGGGCGACCTCGCTGTAGTTGACCTGCCGGACCTCGAAACCCGGCAGCGCCCCCGTCCGCCCGTCGGTCAGGCGGGCGAGTTCCGTCATCGAGCCGCCGTCGTCGTGGTGGCGTCGGAGTTCCACGACGTGGACGCCATCGATGGACGCGGACGCGCCGTAGGACTGGAGCTGGAAGGCGCGCTTGGCGGGCGGGGTGAGCTCCATCACCGGTGATCTTACGTGTCCGTCTCGACCAGGCGCAACAGGTACTGGCCGTACGAGTTGTCCTTCATCGGCTTCGCGACCCGCAGGACGTCGTGGGCGGTGATCCAGCCGAGCCGGAAGGCGATCTCCTCCAGACAGGCGACCATGAGCCCCTGTCGCTCCTCGATCGTCTGGATGAAGGTGGACGCCTGGAGCAACGCCTCGTGCGTCCCCGTGTCCAGCCACGCGATACCCCGCCCGAGCTTCTCGACGTGCAGCGCGCCCCAGGCCAGATAGGCCGCGTTGACGTCGGTGATCTCGAGCTCGCCGCGCGCGGACGGTCTGAGGTCCGCGGCGATCTCGACGACGCGGTTGTCGTAGAAGTAGAGGCCGGTGACCGCGTACGAGGAGCGCGGCTTGGCCGGCTTCTCCTCGAGACCGATCGCGTGTCCCGAGGCGTCGAACTCGACGACGCCGTAGCGCTCCGGGTCACGCACCCAGTAGGCGAAGACCGTGGCGCCCGCCGTGCGTTCGGCGGCGCGTCTCAGGTAATCGGGCAACCCGTGCCCGTAGAAGACGTTGTCGCCGAGGGCGAGCGCGACGGGGCCGTCGCCGATGAAGCGCCGGCCGATCACGAAGGCCTGCGCGAGGCCTTCGGGGCGCGGTTGCGCCGCGTACTCCAGGCGAAGACCGAGATGGCCGCCGTCGCCGAGCAGCCGCTGGAACGCGCCCTGGTCCTGCGGTGTGGTGATGACGAGGATCTCGCGGATGCCGGCGAGCATCAGCGTCGAGAGCGGGTAATAGATCATCGGCTTGTTGTAGATCGGGACGAGCTGCTTGCTGAGGGCGAGCGTCAGGGGGTAGAGGCGGCTGCCGGAGCCCCCGGCGAGGATGATGCCCTTTCTGGCATTCATCATGAAGTTTTGAGAGTATAGCAGTCGCTGCCGCGAGCCGCGACCCGGCTGTGCGGGAGAATCACTATTCACCCGACCGGAAATGGGGTAATATCCTCGCCATGAAGACCCTGAAGGAAATGCTCGCTGAGGCGCGCCGGGTCGTTCCCGAAGAGGGCCCCGCCGACCTCGAGCGCCGGCTCAAGTCCGGAGACAAGGTCGTCGTCATCGACGTCCGCGACCCGGACGAGTTCCGCGACGGGCACATCGAGGCGGCGAACAACATCAGCCGCGGTTTCCTCGAGTTCCGCATCGGCACCGCCGTGACCGACCCGAACACGCCGATCGTCCTCTACTGCCAGACCGGGCTCCGCTCGGTCCTGGCCGCGAAGGCGCTCCGCGAGCTCGGCTACACGACGGTCATCAATCTCCAGGGGGGCTACCAGAAGTGGGTCCAGTCGGGCCTCCCCGTCGTCCGTGAGGTGCCGATGACCCCGGACCAGATCCAGCGGTACAGCCGGCACTTCCTCCTCGCGCAGGTGGGCGACAAGGGGCAGCGGCGGCTGCTGCGCTCGAAGGTCCTGCTGATCGGCGCCGGCGGGCTCGGCTCGCCCATCGGCCTCTACCTCGCCGCGGCGGGCGTCGGCACCCTCGGGCTGATGGACGGCGACGTCGTCGACATCACGAATCTGCAGCGGCAGGTCCTCCACACCACCGCGGACATCGGCAAGGCGAAGGTCGAGTCCGGCACGCGCACGATCAAGGCGATCAACCCCGACGTCAACGTGATCGCGCTTCCGATGCGCATCACCGTCGACAACGTCATGGACGTGATCACGGACTACGACCTGATCGTCGACGGCTCGGACAACTTCGAGACCCGCTACCTGGTCAACGACGCCTGCTACCTCGAAGGGAAGACCAACGTCCACGGCTCGATCTTCCAGTTCGAGGGCATGGCCACGGTCCTCGCTCCGGACCGGGGGCCCTGCTACCGCTGCCTCTACCCGAACCCGCCCCCGGCGGGCCTGGTCCCCTCCTGAAGCGAGGCCGGCGTCCTGGGCGTGCTCCCAGGAGTGATCGGGCTGGTGCAGGCGACCGAGGCGATCAAGCTGCTCGCCGGCTTCGGCGAGCCGCTGATCGGGCGGCTCCTCACCTATGACGCCCTCGGCATGCGCTTCAGAGAGGTGAAGCTCCGCCGCGACCCGAAGTGTCCGCTCTGCGGCGAGAACCCCACCATTAAGGACCTCTCCATCCACATGGAAGGAGCCGGCCAGGCCTGCGCCATGGGCGACGACGGCCGGCCTGAAGCTGCTACGGTCCCGACGGCCAAGGCCGGCGGCTGAGGCTCGGGCGCGACCACGCCCGCAGGACCGTGTCCCGCTCCCTCGGTCCTGAGCTGCCGGCTGACCTCGTCGCGCGCCTCTCACAGGGCGACCTCGCGCGCCATCTCGGCAAGGTCCTCCCCCTGATCACGGTCGATCCCGGGGGCTTCCCGCACCCGATGCTCCTCTCCTCCCTCGAGGTGCGCGCCGCAGGGCCCAAGACGATCCGCATCGTGATCGGCGCCCGGAGCCGGAGCGCCCGGAATCTCCTCGAGCGCCAGACAGCGACCCTGCTCCTCGTCGAGCCCGAGCGGACCTTCTACGTGAAGGTTCGAGCTGCAGAGGGGCCCCACCCCGTGCCTGGCCTGCCCGACGCCGGCCTCTTCAGCCTCACGGTGGAGGATGTTCTCGAGGACGGCCCCGCCGAGTGGGAGGCGGGGATGCGGATCACGGGGGCGGCCACCTACGCCCCGGTCCCGTCCCTGGACCAGCCCTGGGCCAAGGCGACGCTTGAAGCGCTGGCGCAGGGCATGTAGCTGAATCGCTTACTCCAACCGGGAGCGGGACTGCCGAGCCACCCCCAGCCCCTGAGAGATATTCAGGGGTTTTCCCCTGTCTCGTTCAGGGTTTTTCCTGATTACCCGCGTGCCGCCCGCTGTCTAAGTTGTCCTTGCACGGGGAGGATAGCAATGCCATGCGAAAGAGCCTTCGGATGGATCGAGGGGCTCGCTCTCTTATTGATGCTGGCGCTCTTCCTCGCGCCCGGGGAGCTGCCGGGAGGTCGTCCCGCGAACTTTGACGATCTGGAGCTTGACCAGCGCGTGGCCGTGGCGGGCAGGCCCTCGGGCGCGCGCGAGGTCCGCGCACATGAGATCGGGATCCAGAACGGGCCCGGCGAGGAAAAACTCCAGGGCCGTATCCAGCTGGTGAACGGCGTGGAAAAGAGCCTCGCCGTCCTGGGCGTGAAGGTGGTCATGACTGAGGAGACCCAGATCCAGGACCGACTGGGCCAATCCCGGCTTTCCGCCTTGCGGCCAGGAATGGCGGCCGAGGTCAGGGGGAAGCTCCGAGAGGATGAGGTATTCGAGGCGGCAAAGATCACGGTCAGCAATGGCAAGGCAGGCGAGGGGATCGAGGTGACGGGCAGAGTCCAGAACATCGATAAGTCCGATAAGACGCTCAACGTTATGGGACTCACGATTCGGGTGACTCCGGCGACCAAGCTTAAATTCGACTAGCCTTGGCTAACTCGCTGACAGTCCCATAGAGCCGGGAAGGCATCTGGGGCTGTCGGGCCAGACACACCTGCCGATCGCTCGGACTCGAAACCCCCAGGGAAAACCGCCCCTGGCCGGCCCAGCCCAGGCAGGATCAGAGGCTCCGGGGCGCTGAAGCGGGATTCGATTCTTTCCCAACCTCACCCTTGGGGGAAGGAAACGAATTCGGTCCCCGGAAGCGCGCGCCCACCCACTTCGTGGGTACCCCGCCCGGGCAGCCGGCCGGCGAAAACCCATCCTGGAGGGGGCGGGTAGCCGCGCCGAGCGGAAGGGGGGGACGCGAATCACGGGCGGCGGCCTGCCCCGGTCTGGTCCCTCCAAGAGCCCTGGGCCAGAGCCACGCTCGCTGCCCTGGCCAGCGATCTGCGCGCCTGAGGGCCTATCCGGCTAGCCCACTTGTCGGCCAGCTAAAGTGACAAGAATTGAGTCGGGTATACCCCGTGGCAGATCTGATCTGCCAATTCATGACCGCTCGTGTTGCAGTGCGGCCAACCCTACCTTCGTGGTGCCGTACCGCTGCAGGCGGCTACGTGGCTTGTCGGGAATGGTCATTTCGACCCACCCCGCGGCCAAGAGCGGGTCCAGATAGGCTTTCAGAAAGTGCATGCGGTCCCTGAGTCCCGTAACTCGCTGGAGTTCGTCGCGGCTGCGCGGCTCACGCGCAGCCTCCAATAGGGCCACGACATGAGGGGTGACTTGAGGGGTCACATGAGGGACGACTTGAGGCGTGCGCCCCACCCTCACCCTCACCCTAAACGTAACCACCACCGATCCTGACACTTCCCGAAACTCAGGAGGCTCGATTCCCGCCTCACGGCACGCCGCCAGCACCCGATTTGTGCCGCGGCCCCATTTTTCGATCAGCCCTGGAGGTTGGTGCTCTAGGCGCTACTCCCTGAACGGCACCTCGAAGACGGGAACCCCGTGGGGTTTCGGATCGAAGAAGTCGGGATGCTCGATCCTCGCCCCGCGGCTCAGAAAGAACCGGGCCACCTGCTCTTGCGCCGCCCGGCCGATCCCGGCGACCGACGGGAGCCACGTCCAGGTGAGAAACGCGTGCGGGTCCTGAAGCGTGTCGCCGAGCTGGTCCGCGATCCGATCGTGACGGAAGGCCGAGGTGGAGGAAAGCAGGTCCCCGGCCCTCAGGATGTTGAGCGTCGTCGCGTTCGGGACCGTGCGATCGCCGACCGCGAGCTGGTAGAGGACGGCCTTCGGGCCGTTTCCCGCGAGCGGGGCGAGCTTCAGATGCAGCGCATAGGCCACCGGGTTCCCCGGCTGGCTTAGCCACTCGGCTCGATCCAGAAACTCCTGGACCGCGATCGCTCCCGGGTGGGGAGCCGTCACCGGCGGCTCGTCCGGGAGCGGGAGCGACTCGTGGAAGTCGTCCGCGCCGTTCAACAGCGGCGGGCGCCGGTCTCTGAGCGCCCGGATCACGAACTTCCTGAAGACCGGCGAGAGTCGCGCGACCTCCACGATCGGGCCACCCGGAACGTTGAGGACGCCGACCGTCACCAGCGGGTCCACCGCCACCAGCAGCGTCCCGTAGATGCCGCCGAAGGATTGGCCGAAGTAGTAGAGCTGCTCGCCATCCAGGTCAGGCGCGCCGTCGCCGTCGACGTCGACCCCCGCGCGCACGGCGCGGAAGAGCCGCATGAGGTCCGCCACCGTCTGGCGGATTCCGTCCCGATTCGAGACCAGCGTGAGCCGGCCGCCGGCGAGAGTCCCGACCCCTTCGGTGGGACCGATCTGGCCGTCACGATCCAGGTCCGTCCCCCGCCCGCCCGAGGGCAGCGTTACCGTTTCCCTTCCCGCGCGCTCGATCACCAGCGCCCCCTTGTCGCCGCCGCCGTGGCCGATCACGTTGATGCCGAGCGTGGCGAAGCCGTGACGGGCGAGCGTGCCGGCGACAGCCAGCAGGCTCGCGTGGCGATCCCCCCCGTAGCCGTGACCGAAGACCGCCACCGGCCAGCCACGAGCCGGCTTCGGCCCGGCCGGCAACATCACGGTCACGTGGACCTCCTCCTCACGCTGAATCCGGGGCGTACCGGTCCGAGTCGGAACCTGAGGGACGATCCGGTCAGGGGTGAGAAAGCTGGGAGAGCTGAAGGCGCCGAAGGCGACGAGGTTCACCTCGGCCGGCGGGATCAGGGCCAGAGGCAGCGGCACCGGCGCATACGGGTCGTCGCTGAGGCGAACGTGGCGGCGGTGCTCCATCCTGGCGATCTCGCGTCGCGGGAAGATACTCCGGCGCCTGCCGCGGGCGAGGTCGAAGCGGAGACGCGCGGCGGGGAGCTGGTCGAGCCGGCGGCGGATCTTCTCGAGGTCAGCGGTGACCGACTGGGTCGTGAAGCTCGACAACGCGACGACGCGAGAGGCCATGACCCCGAGGGCCTCGAGCCGTCTTCCGAGCGTGGCAGGCGTCCCCCCCGAAGGCATGAGGGGCTGACCGTCGGCGTCTCTCACGCCTCCCGTCACCACCAGGGCATAGCGACTTCCCTGGTTCAGGAGCCGCTCGGGATGACCGTAGAGGGTTCGGCCCTCGGGGTCCCATACCAGGCGCGCGAGGCCAACGGGCGCCCCGCCGCCCAGCGGGAGGAGAAAGACGGTGTCGCGGGTGACCGAGCCGAGGTCGAGAGGCGCCGAGACCCGAAGCGCGACGCGCGGGTTGAGGCTGAACCCGTCGAGCTGGTTCAGCAGCCGGATTTCGTCGCAGCCCGACGGGTCAACCGTGCAGTTCGGGAGCGGGAGCGCCACGCGGCGGCCTGTGAGCTGAGCCGGGTCCGCCACGGTGAAGTCGTCGCTCGGAAAGAGCGCGGTAACACGGGAGGCTCCGGCAGCGGGACGCGCAAGGGCCAGAGCTCCGACGAGGAGCGCCAGGAGCGACGGAGCGAGGGCTCTCACCGAGCGGGGCGCGGGCGCTCCGAGGGCTCCTGGTAGAGCCCGACGACGACGGGCACCTCCTGTTCCTTCCCCTCGCGGACGACCCGGAGCTTGACGGTCTTCCCCGGCGGCGACGTGGCGATGATCCGCTGGAGGTCGCGGGGACCGTGGACCGACTCGCCGTCCACGCCCAGGACCACGTCCATCGCCCTGAGCCCGGCCTTCTCGGCGGGCTCGCCCGGCATGACCTGCCTGATCAGCACCCCGCGGGCCTCGCTCAGCCCGAGCTTGGCCACGTCCTCGTCGGGCACCTCATCGATCCCGACCCCGAGCCAGCCCCACTCCACCTTCCCTTAGGCCACGAGCTGGGGGACCAGCGTCTAGACGAGGTTGATCGGGAACGCGAAGCCAACGGAGCCACTGCGGGCCGCCATGCTGTTGATCCCCAGGACCTCGCCGGCCATGTTCACCAGCGGCCCTCCCGAATTCCCCGGGTTCACTGCCGCGTCAGTCTGGAGGAAGTCGAAGCCCGGCGAGGCGACCCGGAGCGGCGCCCCCTTTCGGCTCACGATGCCGAACGAGACGGTCTGCTCGAGACCGAAGGGGTGACCGAGCGCCATGACCAGCTCGCCGACGCGGGCGCGGTTCGAGTCGCCCAGCGGCAGCACCGGGAGCCCGCGCGCTGCCTCGATCCGAAGCACCGCCAGGTCCACGCGGCTGTCTTTCCCGATCAGCTTGCCCTCGAAGCGGCGGCCATCGGCCAGACGCACCTGAATCCGCTGCGCGTCGGTGATCACGTGGGCATTGGTCACGATGAGCCCGTCTTCCGTGATGAGGAAGCCGGAACCCGAGGCGCGACGGCCCTCGTCCGGGGGCTGCGGCGGCGTCTCCTGCCCCTCGGCCTGCTGGGACTGGGTGCGGAGCACGCGCACCTGAACCAGTCCGGGCTTGAGCCGCTCGGCCAGGTCGGATAGGAGGTCGTTGAGCCGGGAGAGTTCCGGGGCTACGGGGCCGCCCGTGCTCTCCTGCCAGAACGGGGTCTGGGTCGGACCCGAGGCGGCGCACCCCGCGAGCCAGACAGCCGAGACCGCCAACAGCAGCATTCCGACGAGACGAACGTGACGCATATCATTCCTCCTGAGTGTTCACGTGGTCACTACCCCCCTCACCTTCATCCACTCCCCCCAGGCCAGGGTCAGGGGCCTACCGACTGGCCTCGCGGACCAGATGCCCGAGCTCGGGCACAATGAGCTTTTCCATCGCGAGCCGGCAGGCGTTCGGCGAGCCGGGGAGGGAGAAGATGATGCGACCCTGGCTCACGCCCGCCTGAGCCCTCGAGAGCATCGCAGCGGCGCCGATCTCCTGGTAGGAGAGAAACCGGAAGAGCTCGCCGAATCCGGCGAGGCGCTTGTCCAGGAGCGCCTCCACAGCCTCGAAGGTGGAATCCCGCGAAGCGATGCCGGTCCCCCCCGCCAGGATCATGACCTGGACCGCGGGATCGGCGCACTGCGCGCGGATCACGGCCTGAACCTGAACGGGTTCGTCCTTGACGATCGTCGAGCCCTTCACTGTGTGCCCGGCCTTCTCCAGGAGCTCCCGAATCAGCCGGCCGCTCGTATCCGTCTCAGGTGTCTTCGTGTCGGAGACCGTCAGCACGAAGCAGCCGACACTCCTCGGCGCATGGGCCTTGTGCTCCCTCGGGGTGGCGTCACGCTCGGACACGCCCCTCACTCCCGGCCAACCATACCACACCGGATACCGCGCGTCATGCCAGCCACGTCGGCCCGGGCCCGGTTCACGGCGCCGCGCGCGGGACCGCTACTCGCGACGGCGGACCGCATGCGCTGGCACGGGAAACTCATCGGGGTCGATGGGAATTTCAATGATCGCCGGCTGACTGCACCCGAGCGCCGCGCGCACGGCGTCGCCGATCTGGTCCGGGTGTTCCGCGTAGTACCCCCGGGCGCCGAAGAGCTCCGCGTACCTGTCATAGCGGGGGTTGCCGATGTCGGCGCCGACGTAGCGCGCGTTGTAGAAGTGCTTCTGGTAGGCCTTTTCCGAGCCCCAGCAGTTGTTGTTCAGCACCAGGGTCGCTACGTTGATCCCGTGCCGCACTGCCGTCTCCAGCTCCTGGGCGTTCATCAGGAAGCCACCGTCCCCGTGGATGGCGAGCACCGGCGCCTCAGGACGGCCCAGCTTGGCTCCGAGCGCAACGGGGAAGGCGAAGCCCAGGCCCCCCAGGTCGAGGGGCGTGAGAAAGGTGCGGGGGCGGGAGAAGTTCAGCCGATCGTAGGCGTAGGCCGGCGCGGCTCCCGCGTCCAGCGTCACGATCGTGTCCGGCGGCAGAACCCGGCGCAGCTCCGCGTAGACGCGCTGCGGCTTGATCGGGAGCGCGCCGAGCGCCGTCTCCCCCGCCAGGCGCGCGTGGCGCTTGGCGCGGAGCTCCTGCGCTTCCTTCCGCCAGGCCTCGGATGCGGGCGGCACTCGCGCCTGCGCCAACGCTTCCAGCAAGGCCGACACGGCTTCCCGGGCATCGGCCTGGATCCCGACGGCGACGGGATAGTTGCGGCCGAGCTCACGGCTCTCGACGTCAATCTGGACGAGGCGCGTCCCGGAGTGGATGTAGCGCTCGTCGTAGTAGGTGGTAAAGTGCCCCAACCGCGAGCCGACGACCAGGAGGACGTCAGCCCGGCGGCAGGCCGCAGCCGCCTCCGGGGATCCGGCTCGGCCCAGGGGGCCGATGTAAAGGGGATGATCGTTGGGGACCGCATCGTTGCGCCCGTAGGCCGTCACCACCGGAAGGGCTTGCTGGGCGCTCAGGCGCACCACCAGGTCGTTCGCCTCGGCCCAGGTCGCCCCACCTCCTACCAGCAGGAGCGGGCGCTCGGCCTGGCGCAACACGCGGACCGCCTCGCGAATCGCGTCCGGGTGCGCCGGCTGCGGGTGGGCCGGACGGTAGCTCGAGGGCTCGCCGATCTCCGCCTGGACCACCTGGTTGTTCAGCACGTCGCGCGGGATCTCGACGAACACCGGGCCCTTGCGACCTGTCATGGCGCTCCGCAGCGCGGAGCGCAGGATCTCGGGAATCCGCTCCGGCTTATTCACCTGGATCGCGAGCTTCGTCACCGGCTTGAACATGCTGACCAGGTCGAACTCCTGGAAGGCGTCCTTGCCGTAGTGCCCCAGGGCCGGCCCGCCCGCAATGGCCACCACCGGCGAGTGCGCCACCGATGCCGCGGCGATCCCGGTGAGCAGGTTCGTCGCGCCGGGGCCGCTCGTGACCAGGCACACCGCCGGCGCGCCGGTGACCCGCGCCAGGCCGTCGGCCATGAACGCCGCGCCCTGCTCGTGGCGCACGTTGATGTACTCGACGCTCTTGTCGTCGTAGAGGACGTCCAGCACATCCAGGAAGGTCGACCCGACGATCCCGAAGATGTGGCGCACCCCTTCAGCCTTCAGCAGCTCGATGACCGCCTGTCCCGCGCTCATCTCAGCCACGGCCCGGTCCTCCCACGGAGAGCCATCGGGTTAGTGACCTACGATTCGAATTCGGCTCGCGGGACGCCACTCTGCCTGATGATCGACAAGAGCGTACCCGTTTTCAGCTCGGCGTGATCGGGCACAGGAACCGTGACAGTTCCTTCTGGGGCACGTCGCTGCATCACGACATGACTCCCTCGGCGTCGAACCTCCATGAATCCATGACGTTCAAGAATCTGGCAGACCTCCCGGCCAGATAGGACCCGGAGCCTCCCCATGCGCGGCTTCGAATCTCGTGATGAACACCTCGCTGTGAAGGCGACGCTTGACCTCTTCGGGGTCGGCACACTCAAGGAAAAGCTCGACGGCCTCCTTCAGATTCGCCATGGCTTCCTCGACCGTTGCCCCCTGGCTGGCCACGTCGAGCTCCGGACACAAGGCGACGTAAAGATCGCCTTCTCGCTCCAGGATCGCGGTGTAACTGCTTGTCGGCATTGCGCTCTCCTATTTCAAACCGAACGGCACGAGCGGTGACGGACCTGTTCAACCTTCAGGAGCTCGATGACCCCTTGTCCACCGCTCATCTCAGCCACGGACCGTCTCCTCCTTGTGAACGCCCATCCCGGTGGCGATGGGAGATATGTCTCAGGCTCCTCCGCGAAGGCCCCACCGGCGGCGCCGGCCGGCCTCAGCGCAAGCACCAAGAAACGCCATTTATCCCTTGCTCCGCCCTATCAGCCGTTCTGGTCCATGAACCTGCAAGCGTCGATAGTCTGAAATCCCTCGAGGCGATTGTCCTCAAGGCGGCAGCGAATGTCCTCAAATTTCCTCACAAGATCAGGAGAGTATAACCGTGCACCGCATTTCAAGCACACATGTGCCTTCACGTCGAGAACCGCGGTATGCATCCCACCGCGTAAAAGCTTCTCGACCTCCTTTTCCGCAAGCTCTCCACCGCAAATTGGACACTTTTCAAACGGCTTCATGCCCTGCTCCGGACTCTCCAGTCAATCCACCGCTCAGGATCCGGGCGATACACGGTGATCGACTGCAAAACTGGTCTCCTCATTATAAGCCCAAACACTGTGTATCGACTCGCCCCTCGGGTTGAAACCGAAGACGGGCAGCTCGGCTAGGGACGGTGGCAGCGGTAGGTCTGCATCCAGCGCCTCCCACGTCAGCCTCAGACTGGCAACAAACATGAATAGCACGCCTCGCCACGCGCTCGCCAATCCCCCTTGACGGCTTACCTTGTATTGTATATCGTCATTGGTAGTGACGCCGCCATGGGTGGTCGAGTTCTATGAAAGCGAGCAGGGGTGCCCCGTGCGGGACTTCCTCGACCGGGTCGACAAACGCGGCCGAGCCAAGCTCCTGGCGGCGATCCGGCTCCTGGAAGAAGAAGGACCGGCACTGCCGTTCCCCTATTCGAGCCAGGTTCGCGGCAAGGTACGAGAGCTGCGGGTGCGCTCCGGGACGACCCATTACCGGTTGCTCTACTTCGGGGCTCCGAACCGGGCGTTTGTCTTGCTGCACGCGCTAGAGAAGCGGACCCCAAAGCTCCCGGACCGGGACGTCCACCTGGCCGAGGAACGGATGAAACGGCACCTTGAGCAACGCGAGGACGGCTGAGAGGGACGAGCGATGAAGAAGGCAACAAACTGGACTCGGTACTTCCAGACCCAGATGGCCGATCCCCAGGTACGCCGCCTCGTGGAGGAGGAACTCAAGGCGCTCCGGGTCGGGGTTGCACTCGCCCGGCTCAGACAACGGAAGCGCATGAGCCAGACCGCGCTCGCGGCCCGCGTCGGCATGAGCGCCCCAAACATCTCCCGGATTGAGAATAGTCCAGCTCAGAACCTGACCCTGGGCACGCTGGTGAAGCTCGCGCGCGCCCTCGACCGGGAAGTGGAGATCGCATTCCCGGCTCGGCGAGCCCCCAACGCGCGACAGCGGAGGGCTGCGAAAGCATGACGCACGCGGCGAACTACGCCCACACCGGTGCCGCGCTTAGTCCTACCGTGCGCGGCGTCGTGACAGTCGGTGCCATCAGTTTGTTCGTCTGGGCCGCGAGCCAGAAATTGTAGTTACCACCAGAGCGCAAGGCGGCGGGCGCGCCTAGCGCCAGTCGTCGACCGAGACCGTCTTCTGGTACGTCGCGCCCATGATGCGCCAGTAGCCGTTGGTCTCTCCGCCCACGACCACCACGTGGATGTCCTCGCGCCGGAACATCGGGATCAGCTCGTCGGGGACGGCCCTGAGCTTCGAGGCCCACGGCTCCTCGCCGAAGGTCGCGCGCGGGTAGATATAGTTCTGGACGAGCTGGTAGTCCCAGTATTCGCCGGCCGGCATCCGGGCGGTGTCGTAGAGCCAGTCGATCAGCGCGTCCTTCTTCGTGAACCCGCCCCGGTCGATGAACTGCCGGGCGGTGATGGGATCGAGCAGGAGCACCGGCGGGATGTGGGGGTCCATCCCGCGGAGCATGTTGCGGACGTGCTCGCGCCAGTGCTTTTCGCGAAGGCCGAGGGTGAAGGCGGTGGACCGGCAGCCGGTGAAGACGCTCACGGCGCTGTCTTCCGGCCCGAAGCCGTGCTGGATGTGGAACGGCTCCCAGGGGCTCCGCTCCTCGTTCTCGGCGAACGTCACGCTGTTGTACGCGTAGTTGTTCCCCTGCGAGCCCAGGTAGGTGAGCCCGGGCACCGAGCCGCCCTGGAGGTTCTGCGAGAGGAGGCCGTAGGCCCGGCCGATCGTGGCGTTGGCGTGGCTGTAGGGTCCCATGGCCCCGGTCCCGGCGTTCATCCCGATCTCGTGGCGGATGGGCCCGTTGACGACGGCCATGGCCGCCATGGAGCTGGTCGTGCTTCCGCGCGCGCTCACGCCCGTCGCCGCGAGCGCCAGGATCACCGGGAAGTACTCCGGCCGCGCGCCCGCCATCACCGCGTTGACCGCGACCTTCTCGACCGTGTACTCCCAGGCCTCGCGGAAGTGGGTCGGTCGCATGTGCCCCACGACCTCGTCGGGCTTGCGGCGGGTCCTGGCCAGCATCGCCGCCACCCGCTCCTCCGTCGGGAGCACGATCGGCAGGCAGTCCGTCCAGCGGTTGTCGAGGAAGAGGCGGTGGAGATCCTCCTCGGTGTCGGACTCGACGAGCCGCGGGATGGAGCGATCGAACTCGCGCGGCTTCAGGTCTTCGTCGGCGAACGGCCGCGTGAGCCCCTCCAGAACCTCCTGCATAACGGGACGGCCGGTGAGCGGGTCCGCGCCGTCAACGTAGGCGCGCAGCTCCCGCGCCGACTTGCCCATCACGGGTTGGGGCACGAAGACCTGCCGGAGCCCGGGCATCCCGTTCACGGTCGCTACCGAGCGGACGACCCCGTCGAACTTGTCGGTGTGGATGGCAACAGTGGGCACGCCGTACTTCTCCTCGATCGTCATCGCGTGCGCGGCGACCGCCGGCGCGCAGGTGCTTCAGTGGCCGACGCCGACGATCGCGGCGTCCCCCCTGGCCCTGATCTCCTCCCACGTCGCCGGGTCGTCCTTGAGGTAGACGCTCGAGATCGGCTTCAACACCGTGCGGACGCCCGGCATGTGCTCAGCGAACCACGCCTGCATCTGCTTGAGGAAGACGTCGGAATCGTCGAAGCGGCAGTCAACCAGGTAGACGGTCTTGCCGTCGAGCGCGCCGAGGCGGGGCGCCAGCTCCCTGTGCGCGACCTTCGGCGGAAACCCCATCGGGTTCAGGACCGTGATCATCGGGACCTCCTCTTTGGTCGGAGGGGGCCGCGGCGGCCCCCTCCGAAACCTCCCCCAGGATTCGATTGCGCGGGCCGGGTACCCGCGCCGAAGGCGTGGGTGCGCGCTCGAACGGCATACTCCTCTGCGCTAGTACCGCTCCTGGCTTGAGACTGGCCGCGCGGTCAGGAACTCATCTACTTTCCGGAGCACCCCGCTCTTCACTCCCCGAGGTCCACCAGAATCGCGTCCCCCTCGACGGTGACGGGGAAACGGGGGACAGACTCACCCGGAACCGTCATGCACGCTCCCGAGCGGAGGTCGTATTCCCAACCGTGGCCAGGGCAAATCACGATGTCGCCTTCCACCGTGCCCTCTCCCAGCGATTCTCCCGCGTGGGGGCAGACGTTGCCGAGAGCCACGATCTCGCCGCCGCCGTTGAAGAGCGCGATGCTCTCGCCGTTGACGCGGACGACCAGGGAAGCCCCGGGCGGCAGTTCGTGGAGCGAGGCCGCCTTGACGCGCGCCATCATCGCTCCGGGCGCCCGTATGCCCGGTCGAGGAGCTCCACGAGGTGAAGGACGCGCATCGGCGAGCCCTTGGCGCGGAGCCCCTGGACGATCTGAATGATGCACCCGGGGTTCGCCGTCACCACGGCCTCGGCACCCGTCGCGAGGAGGTTTCCCACCTTCCGCGCCTGAAGCCGCGTCGCCATCTCGGGCTGGGTGAGGTTGTAGATCCCGGCCGACCCGCAGCACCAGTCGGCCTCCGTCAGCTCGACGAGCTTCAGCCCCGGGAGCTGGGCGAGAAGCTTCCGCGGCTGGCTCCGGATCTTCTGCCCGTGGACCACATGGCACGGGTCGTGGTAGGTCACGGTGAGCGGCACGGAGGCGAGCGGCCCGCGGAGCGGCTCCTCGGCCAGGAACTCGGCGATGTCCCGGACCTTTGAGGAAAGCGCCCGCGCCCGCCCGGCGTAGACCGCATCGTCCTTCAAGAGGTGCCAGTAGCCCTTCATGTGAGCGCCGCAGCCCGAGCTGTTGACCACCACGGCGTCCACGCCCGTCGCCTCGAAGGCTTCGATCGCCCGCCGCGCCAGCTCCTGGGCCCGGGCGTGATCCCCCGCGTGGGCGTGAAGCGCTCCGCAGCAGCCCTGGCCGCGCGGCACCACGACCTCCGCCCCGTTGAGAGCCAGGATCCGCGCCGTGGCCCGGTTGTGAGGGCCGAAGATCACCTGCTGAACGCACCCGGTCAGGAGCGCCACCCGCGCCCGGCGCACGCCCTCGCCGGGAACAAGCTCGGGCAGCGGCGGCCGCTCGGAGGCCGGCGGGACTTCGGGAAGCAGGGCCTCCCACGCCGAGAGCGTCCCCGGGAGCAGCCGGACCAGCCCGCTCGCGCGCGCCAGGGCCTGGAGCCCGCTCCGCTGATAGAGGCGAAGGAGCGAGGCCGCGAGGCCGAGCATTCCGGGACGGGGGAGGAGCAGGGCAAAGTTGACCCAGCGGAAGAGGCGCCGCAACGGACCCCCCGGCCGCTGACGCTCGATCTCGGCCTTGGCGGCCTCGATGAGCTGGCCGTACGGGACCCCCGCGGGGCACACGGTCTCGCAGGCGCGGCAGTCGAGGCAGAGCGAGAGGTGGCTCACCACCGACTCGGTGAGCGCGATCCGCCCCTCGGCCAGTGACTTGACCAGGAAGATCCGGCCCCGGGGCGAGTCCATCTCGGTGCCGAGCTCGGCGAAGGTCGGACAGTACGCGAGGCAGAGCCCGCAGTGAACGCACTTGTTGACGCCGTCCACGTCGAGCCCGTGGAGCTGGAGCGACCCGGCGGCGCCGAGCTGGACGGGTTCGGTCGCGACTCCGTGGGCCATGGGGCGTCCTCAGATGCCGCCGACGAAGCGGCCCGGGTTGAGAATGCCCCGCGGGTCGAGCTGCGCCTTGATCCGCTGCATGATCCTGAACGCGGGCCCCGGGGGGTCCCACACGGCCGCCGCCTCTTTCACCGCCAGGGGCGCCCACTCGACGAGAGCGGAGCCGCCGGCCGCCTTCGCGATCTCGCGCCATTCTCCGAGCACGTCCGCCACCGCTCTTGCGCTGTCCCGCCCCCCCGTCAGGACGCCCCGCGCGATCCCGATCCCGGCGTGGGCGACGAAAGCGGCCCCGAGGCTGTGCCGCTGGGCGACCCCACCAGCCTGCTCGATGACGTCGGTCACGTGCGCGGGCAGCACCGCGAGCTTCATCTGGGCCGCGGCCTCGGCCACGACCCGCCGCGGCAGCTCGCTCGCCGCGCGCCAGGCCTGGTCGCGCGCGGCCCCGTCCAGGACGCGGTGCTCGACGAGGCCCACCGCCTCGAAGAGCCGGCGCGCCTCCTCGCACTGCCAGCCCACCTGCGCCTCGAGCCCGTCGAACCCCACCAGCAGCGTCCCGCCGCCGTCCGTCCCCGCGACCAGCCCCGCGCCGCGGGCGGCCTCGGAGTCCAGCAGCTCCACCGCCGAGGGGATCAGGTCGGAGGTGAGAAGCTCCTTGAGCGCCAGCCCGCACTCCTTGAGCCCGCCGAAGCGCGCCAGGAAGCAGCGGTCCACATCCGGGAGCGGCCTGAGCTTGAAGGTCGCCTCTACGATGACTCCGAGGGTTCCAAACGACCCGATGTAGAGCTTGGGGAGGTCGTAGCCCGCCACGTTCTTCACAACCTTCCCGCCGCCCCTGACGACGGAGCCGTCGGCCGCGACCACGGTCACGCCGATGAGGAGGTCGCGAGCGGTGCCGTAGAGGTGGCGGCGCGGCCCCGAGGCATTGGTGGCCAGGATCCCGCCGAGCGTTGCCTGCTCGGCGAACCCGGGGTCCAGCGAGAGCCACTGCCCCCGCCGCCCGACCTCGGCCTGGAACGCGCCCAGGGACATGCCGGCCTGTACCGTGGCGGTGAGGTCGCCGGGCTCGTGCTCGATCAGGCGCCCGAGGCGCTTGAGACCGAGCACCAGCCCGACCCGCGTCGGGGGCGAGCCGATGGCCATCTTCGTGCCGCCGCCCCAGGGCGTCACGGGGACCTCGGCCTCGGAGGCGAGCGCGAGGATGGCGCTGATCTCCTCGATCGAGCCCGGGAAGACCGCCGCGTCGGGCGTCCGGCCTTCGAGGACATACGGCGACAGCTCGACGCCGGTCAGGAAGTGCTCAGGGCCGACGAGGCCTCGGATTTTCTCGAGCAGCTCAGGGTTCACGCTGATCGGATGGCTCGGGGCTCGCCGTCACAGCCATCAGAAACGCTGGGCGAGCCCTTTCTCTTCGATGGCGTGGGGCCGGTAGGCGGGCCCGACCTCCACGCACGACTTGCGCGTCGGAAAGATCTTCCCCGGGTTGCAGAGCCCGCGGGGGTTGAAGGCTTCCTTCACCCGGTGCATCGTGGTCAGGTCCGCCGGCGAGAAGATGAACGGCATGTAGTCCATCTTCTCGAGGCCGATCCCGTGCTCGCCCGAGATGGATCCGCCGACCTCCGCGCAGACCTTCAGGATCTCGGCGCCGGCCTGCACCACGCGCTCCTCCTCCCCCGGCCGTCGCGGATCGTAGAGGATGTTGGGGTGGAGGTTGCCGTCGCCGGCGTGGAACACGTTGCCGACGCGGAGGTTGTGGGTCGCCACGATCTCATTCACACGCCGGAGGACATACGGGAGCCGCGTCCGCGGGATGACGCCGTCCATGACCATGTAGGCGGGCGAGATACGGCCGTAGGCGCCGAAGGCGGACTTCCGTCCCTTCCAGAGGAGCTGACGTTCGGCCTCGTCCTTCGCGAGCCGCACCTCCCGCGCCCCGCACTCACGGCACGCGGCGATGACGCGCTCCACCTGCGCCTCCATCCCGACGGCGAGGCCGTCGAGCTCGATGAGGAGGGCCGCGGCGGCGTCCCGCGGATAGCCGCAGCCGAAGGCGTCCTCGACGGCCTGGATCGTCACCTGGTCGATCATCTCCAGCGCCGCCGGCACGAGGCCGCGGGCGATGATCGCCGAGACCGCCTCCGAGGCCCGGTCGATCTCGTCGAAGATGGCGAGGACCGTCTTCACCGCCTGGGGCTTCTTGAGGATCCGGACCACGATCTTCGTCGCGATCCCGAAGGTGCCTTCGGAGCCGACGAAGAGGCCCACCAGGTCGTACCCCTGCGGGTCGCGCGTCTTGCCGCCGAGCCAGACAAGCTCGCCGTCCGGCAGCACCACCTCGAGCCCCAGGACGTGGTTCGTGGTGACGCCGTACTTGAGCGTGTGGGGACCGCCGGAGTTGTTCGCGATGTTGCCGCCGAGCGTGCACGCCTGCTGGCTCGAGGGATCCGGCGCGTAGTAGTAGCCGCGCGGGCCCACCGCCCAGGAGAGGTGGAGGTTCACCAGCCCCGGCTCCACCACGGCCACCTGGTTGTCGTAGTCGACCTCGAGGACCCGGTTCATCCGCATCAGCGAGATGACCAGACCGCCCTCGCTCGGCAGGCACCCGCCCGAGAGCCCCGTGCCGGCGCCCCGCGCGACGAAGGGAATCCCCTCCCGGTCAGCGAGCTTGACGATGGCCGAGACCTGCTCGGCCGACGTCGGGAACACGACGAAGTCGGCCAACGCGCGGAAGAGGGTGAGGCCGTCGGACTCGTAGACGAGCAGCTCGTCGGGGTCTGACAGCACCGCAGCTTTGCCGACGATCCCTTCCAGCTCGCGACGGAGGGCTTTCTTCCTGGACTCGGTCAGGGTGGCCATGCCTGCCTCCTTCCAGAGCGGGTTCACCCGATTATATCACGAGGGGACGAGCGTGGTCGGCCCGCCCGCGCTCCGCGTCAGGGCGTTTCCGCTTTACTTCCGGTGTGAGATATGAGAAACTCCGCGCGTTGTGCTCATTCCCGTGAAGGAGGACTCTCGGTGATTCGTCTTGCGATTGCATCCCTCCTGCTGTTCCTGGCCATCGGCGACGCGCGCGAAGTTGCCGCGCGTCCTTCCCTCTCCCACACCGACCTCACGGCTCTGAAAGCGGGGGCGATCCTGTTCCGGGCCGAGGTTCCCGTGGGCCGCAACGGGAGCGTCGGCATGGGGGGGACCGCGCTCGCCTACCTCCAGAGCGAGCCCGAAACCGTCTGGGACACGCTCCTCGACTTCTCCGGCCACGCCGGGCTCTTCCCCCGCGTGAAGGAAACGCGTGTGATCGAGCGCTCCGCCGGCCGCACGCTGGTGAGCTACCATGTTGCGGTGGGACCGTTTTCCTTCCGCTTCTTCCTGAACAACTACGCCGATGCCGAGGCCCATCTCCTCCGCTGGGAGCTCGACCAGAGCCGCGACAACGACCTCTTCCGTGACCACTGGGGCTACTGGAAGGTGGACGAGTGGGAAGACGGGGCGCTGGTCACCTACGCGATGGGCGGGCGAACGACGCTCCCGGCGTTCCTGCTGGCGCGGGCCGGGCGGGATGGCGCCGTGGAAACGGTCAAGGCGCTGAAGGCGCGTATCGAGGGCCGCGCGGGGCTCTGAGAGCACTCGCGCCCGTCAGCCGCCCAGGCGCGCCAGTACAGCTTCGGCCTCGGAGACCAGCGACTCGATCACCGCGCGTGCCGGCCTGATCTCCCTGATCAGCCCCGCGCTCTGGCCGCAGGGGGCGTTGCCGTTCTCGATGTCGCCGACCTCGCGCGCGCGGAGGGCGGCCGGACGGCCGACGCGCTCCGCCTGGATCGGGAACGGCTGGATCTCGGCCTCGCGCTTCTCCCACTCGCGCGTGAAGTTGTTCCGGATGAGCCGGCACGGCTTGCCGGTGGCCGCACGCGTGACGACGGTCCCCTCCTCGTCGATGGCGACGATCTTCGCCTTGTAGTTGGCGTGGCAGTAGGCCTCGGCCGTGGCGATGAAGCGCGTCCCGATCCAGATGCCGACCGCGCCGAGGGCGAGCGCCGCCAGGAGCCCGCGCCCGTCGGCGATCCCGCCGGCTGCCACCACCGGGGTCGGCGCCACCGCGTCGACGACCGCCGGGATCAGCACCAGGCCCGCGATCCGACCCGTGTGCCCGCCCGCCTCGTGGCCCTGGGCGATCACGACGTCGACCCCGTTCGCGGCATGGTCGCGCGCTTGCTTTACGTTCCCGCAGAGCGCCATCACCTTGATCCCGAGGCGGTGAGCCTCAGCCGTCACGGGCCCGGGGGTTCCCAGGCCCGCGATCAGGACGGGCACGCGCTCTTCGAGCGTGACGTCCACCCAGCCCTTCACCGCGTCGGTGAAGCGCTCCGCCTCGGCGCCGGCAACGCGCACGCTCGCGAACAGGATGTCTACGCCAAAGGGCTTATCGGTCCCGTCGCGCACCCGGCGGATCTCGGCGCGGAGTTCAGCCGGCGTGTTGTGGGCGGCCGCCAGGACGCCGAGGCCACCGGCCTCGGACACTGCGGCGGCCAGCTCCGAGCGCGCCACGTAGCCCATCCCGGCCTGGCAGATCGGGTAGCGGATCCCGAGCAGGTCACAGAGCGGCGTGCGGAGAGCCATCGTCGTGCCTCGCTTCATTCGAAGACCGGCTCCCGCCCCTCGGCGCTGGCGAGGGCCCGGTCTCCAGGGTCTGCGTGGGTGGGCCCAGTCTACACCGTTCCCCCGCTGCGCGTTGACACGACACGGCGGCATGCCACCCGCGGCGGAGCTTGACGAGGCCGCGGCGCCCCCCTATGATCTCTCAGAGGGGGCCGTCGAGGCCCCCTCCGATTGTCGAAGGGAGGTTTCGTGCCCGAATCGATCCCCGCATCGCTGATCATCGACACGCTCAAGGAGGTCTTCCGCGAGGCGCGCTCGGCGTCTGCGACGGGGCGTGAGGACAGATCCGACCATCTCGGTTGGATCCTGAGCGTGCCGGACACGCACCAGCGGACGGTGTTGGCCGCCCTCGAGAAGGAGCCGTCGATCCGGGTCCTGACCTGCGCCACGGAGGACGAGGCCAACGCAATCGCCGCTGGCCTCTACATCGGCGATGAGCCGTGCGTGGTGATGATCCAGCACGCCGGTCTCTATGCCTCGGTCAACACGCTCCGTGGCGTGGCGATCGACGGTCGTGTGCCCATCTTCTACATGATCGGCCTGCTCCACCGCGAGAGGGACCGGGACCCGTCCGAGTCCCGCCATTCCATGGTCCGCTACTGCGAGCCGCTGCTCGACACCTTCGGTGTCCCGCACGCGCGGCTCGAGGGTCCGGAGGACCTCCGCCTGATCGGCGAGTACTACAAGCTCAGCCGCGAGCGACGGGGCCCGGCGGCCGTCCTCGTCGGTCTGGAGACAATCTAGGAGCGATGAAGCCCGAGGACGTGCTGCGCGCCATCGCCGCCGCCCGTGGCGACGCGATCTGCGTTCCCACCATGACCACCGCGCCGGCGTGGCGGGTGATCGCCCCGGACGACCTCTCCGTGACCTGCGTCGGCTTCATGGGCGGCGCCTCGGCCCTCGGGCTGGGCCTGGCGCTCGCGCGGCCCGAGCGCCGCGTGATCGTGTTCGACGGAGACGGATCGCTTCTCATGCAGCTCGGCTCTCTCGCCACCATCGCCGCGGCCGCGCCGCGCAACCTGACGCACCTCGTCTTCAAAAACGGCGTCTACCACACTTCCGGCAGTCAGGCGATTCCGGGCGGACTCACCGTGGACTTCGTGACGATGGCGAAGGGGGCCGGCTACCGGAACGCCTGCGCGATCGACAACCCTGGGGACCTGCGCCGCCGCCTGCCGCAGCTCCTCTCCGAGCCGGGCCCGGTGCTCGTGGAGCTTCACACCACGCTGGCAGAACAGACCCCCATGACCGCGCCCCGCGGCGTCCCCTTCCACCAGCAGGTACACGATCTACGCGCGAAGCTGCTTCGGACCGCGTCCTAGAAGAAGAGCCCGAACTTCATCGGAGAGTCCCCTTTCTCGCGCGCCCGGCCTCCGCCATCAGCGCGGGGAGAGCCGCAAGCTCGGCGAGGCGGACATGAGCCTCGCTGAAATCCTGGTGGCGCGTCGCCGGGCACGGGATCGCGACGCATGGCATCCCGGCGGCCTTGGCCGCCAGCATGCCGTTTCGCGAGTCCTCGACGACGAGGCAGGCGCGCGGCGGGAGGCCGAGGCGCTGCGCGGTCTCGAGAAACACATCCGGCGCGGGCTTCCCCCGGTCCACCTCGAGCCCCGAGACGACCGCCTCGAAGAGCCCGGCGATGCGGAGGGCTTCGAGCGTGGCCGCGATGACCTGGGGGGCTGCCGAGGACGCGACCGCTAGGCGGTAGCCGGCCTCCCGCAGTTGCTGGAGCACGCCGGGAACCCCTGGCATGGGCCTCGTACCGTCCTGGATCAACCGGACCAAGAGCTCCGTGTATCCGCGCATCAGTTCGCTCTCGAGCGGCTCCAGCCCGTACCGCGCCCTCAGGGCTCGGAAGTGCTCCCGGTCGGTTACGCCGACAAACGGCGCATTGTCGGCCTCGCTATAGGCGATCCCGTACCGCGCCAACACCAGACGGAGGGCCTCGAAGTTCAGCGGCTCGGAATCGACGAGGACCCCATCCATGTCGAAGATGATCGCGCCTATCCCACGCATATCATCCTACCGAGCCTCGAGGCCGTAGAGCCGGGCCGCATTCGCGCCGAGAAACTTCCGCTGCGCTCCGCCGGGGAGACTTCATCACCCGGGCCCTCCGCGTCGTCGCCCTCGCGGCCCGCCCGAGGTCACGCCGACGCGCCCATCCGGAGCGAGACCCGGATCGCGCCTCCCTCGTCCGCGAACTTGAAGGCGCGGTTGATCTCCTCGAACGGGAACGCGTGGGAGATGATCTTGCCGAACGGGTAGGTGTCCCGGCGCCGCGCCAGGAAGTCGATCGCCCGCGGCAGCACCCAGGGCTCATACACGATCACGCCCTTCACCGTCTGGGCCCCGCGCACGACCGTTCCCGGATCCAGCGCCGACGGGAGGCCGGGAGTGATGTTGCCGATCCACAGGTAGCGGCCGCCCTGCCGGAGGAGCCGAGCGCCTTCCTCGACAACGCTCGGGACGCCGACGAACTCGGCGACCACGTCAGCGCCGTGGCCGCGGGTCAGATGGCGCACCTGCTCCCGGCGGTCCTTCTCGCTTGTCGCGTCCACGTTGATCACGTGGGTGGCGCCGAACTCCTTCGCCAGCGCGAGCCGCTCTGCCCGCTTGTCGAGCACGATCACCTGGCCGGCTCCCATGTCTCGCGCCAGCGCCGTCGCGTAGAGCCCGAGCCCTCCGGCGCCCTGGATCACGACCGCGTCCCCCAGGCGGACGCCGATCTCATCCAGCCCGTACAGGGCTTCCGAGAGGGCGCAGTTGACGGGGGATACCTCGGCGTCGCTCAACTCGTCCGGGACCTTGCAGAGCGTCTGCCCCTTTCGCAGGTAGTAGTACTCGCCGTAGGCGCCGCGGAAATGCGGCGGCTCGTCCACGCTCCCCAACCAGAATCGGTAGCGATTGGCGCACCCGGGGCCGCCGCTGAGGCAGGCCGGGCACGCGCCGCACGGGACGAAATAGGCGTAGGCGATGCGGTCGCCCTCCCGAAGCGCCTGGCCCAGGCAGTCGTGCTTCACCTCGCGGCCCAGGCGAAACACCTCGCCGACCATCTCGTGGCCGGAGACCGAGCGGCCGCGGGGCATGCCCGGCCCGCGCCCGTGCCAGATGTGGAGATCGGAGCCGCAGATGTTCGCGCAGCGGATCCTGACGAGGATGTCCTCGGAGCCGACCTCGGGCAACGGGTACTCCCGGAGCTCCATCGGCTGGCCGGGCCCCTGATACACCGCAACCTTACCCGTCATGACGACCCTCCTCGTGACAGGGCAGAGCCGGGAGCACCGGCTCAGTAGAGGTGGCAGGCCACGGCATGGCCCGGGCGAACTTCCCGCGCCGCTGGATCCACCTCGGCGCAGACCGGCATGGCCGCCGGACAGCGAGGGTGGAAGCGACAGCCGGAGGGAACGTGAAGCGGGCTCGGGACTTCGCCGGGCAGGATGACCTCCTCCCGCTTGATGTCAGGGTGCGACGGCAGCGCCGCGGAGAGGAGGGCCTGGGTGTAGGGGTGACACGGACGCGAGAACAGCTCCTCCGCCGGGGCGGTTTCCACGAGTCGCCCGAGGTACATCACCCCGACGCTCGTGGCCATGTAGCGGATGCTGGCAAGGTCATGGGCGATGAGGAGGTACGTGAGGCCCAGCCGTTTCTGCAGATCCCTGAGCAGGTTCATGATCTGGGCCCGGATGGAGACATCCAGCGCCGACACAGGCTCATCGAGGACGACGAGGCTCGGATTCAGGGCCAGGGCCCGCGCGATGGCAATCCGCTGCCGCTGGCCCCCGCTGAACTCGTGCGGATAGAGGTCGCCGCTCTTCGGAGGCAGCCCGACCTGGTCCAGGAGTTCGGCGACGCGCCGCGGGAGGGCCGGGCGCGGGAGGGCCCGGTTGACCACGAGCGGCTCGGCGATGATCGCCCCCACCCGCTTCCTCGGGTTGAGGGAGCTGTAGGGATCCTGGAACACCGCCTGGACGGAGGCGCGGTGCCGCCGGAGCTCGCGCCCCCGCAGCCCTCCGATCTCCCGGCCCGAGACGAAAATGCTCCCCTCGGTGGCGCGCTCCAGAAGCAGGATGACCCGGGCCGTGGTCGTCTTCCCGCACCCCGACTCCCCGACCAGCCCGAAGGTCTCCCCGCGCTCGACGGTGAAGCTGATCCCGTCGACCGCCCTGACCAGCCCCAGCACCCGGCTACTGAGCACCCCCCGCTTGACCGGGAAGTGCTTCTTGAGGCGGCGCACGTCGAGAACGGTCTCAGCCATCCCAGCGCTCCGCTGGTGGGGCGCGTCAGTGGTCATGGGTAATGCCGGCTGACAGCGGCGACTTCGTCGGCTGGACCGAATTGTTAGCCGCTGCACTATAGCAGGTCCCGGAACTCATCTTCTGTGAGACCTGCGTCGCGGACGATACCTCCCATAGTGAACGCGTTTATCGGGTTGTGTCTGGGGATGGTAAGAATCCGGATGCCGTCGCTCATCACGATATGCTTGCCCTGTCGGACAATTCGAAACCCGGCCTTCTGCAGGGCGCGAACGGCATCCTGGTGGTTGATGCCGGGAATCTTCGGCAAGCTTACGTGGTAACCTCAACCTCGCGCACGGTCGCGCCCTCTAAAAGTTGGTCGCGGGCCGCGAGATACTCCTGGATCGCGTCCTGGATGTTCAGGAGTGCCTCCTCCTCGGTCGATCCCTGGGACCAGCAGCCTGGCAGGCCCGGCACCGATACGCTGTACCCCTCCTCTGTTTTCCGCAGGGCGATCTTGTACCTCATCAGTCACCTCCCGTCATCAGTATACGTCAGCGCGCGTCGCCATGTCGCCGTTGCCTCTCTTCCCACGCGCTCCGCGCGGCGCGCCCTTCCCACACCACCTCGCGACGAAACCGATCCAGGCGTACCCACCTGAGGCTTGGCTTGCGCTGGCCGGCATCGACAAAGACGCGCAGGCCGTCGGCCGCGAGATCCTCGGGAACGAAGAGCTCAGGCGGCCACCTCTCCATCGCCTGACCGCCAAGGACAATCGACACGGAGGGCTGGCTGGTCACCGGACCCCGTGCCAAGAAGTGGCCTCGAGAGGCTTCGTTGTCGAAACACAGCAGGACGAACCCGTGGCCCGCATGCCAGTCAATCATCGCCCGGGGGAAATCGCCAGTCGTCGGGTAGATCACAGCCTCACCGGACACCTCGCCAGTTTGAAGTCTGGCAAGCAGCTCGTCGACAGGCGGAACCTCCATCTCTGGGTATTGATCGCCCACGATGGCTGACAGCCGGAACCCCAGGCTCGCCGTCACTGCGCTTCCCTTCCGTGCATACGTCTAGCGTTCACGCTCAGCGGCCGCGGAGCGAGCAACGCGAGCCCGCTGAAGCGCCTCGTTACACGGATTCGCGAAGGCACACCACCTTCCGCCCGGGGTCTCGCCATCTCCGTGAACTGACGCCGAGTCTCGCGCACGCTTATGATAATTCAGCTCCCCTTGGAGCTCTCGTTCGGCTTTTCGGGCGGACACCAGCGAACAGCCCCAGCCTCAAGCTCCACCGGGTCGATACCGAGAACGCCACGCACTAGGTTTCGCACGCGGCTCTTGGCGACGCCCGTCATGTTCTTGATTTCCGCTTCCTGGCAACTTTCTCCTGGCCGCGCCCGTACGTACTCCAGGACCCGCTGCCGATCGGCTTCGTCATCGGCCAGAGTTCGTCTCTTTCCCATAGTTGTTCTCCACTGTGCGGGCTAACGCCGCGTCTCAGCCGCGGCCGGCGCGACGCCGCTACGGTTCAACGTTGTGCTTCGCGCCGGCCGTCGGCTGGAGACGCTGGTTAGCGAGAGCCTGGGATGTCACGCAGCTCGAAGGGGCGCTAGGTCGGCGCGCGTCAGGGTCGGCAGGCGCAACCGACGCAAGACCCGGTTGAGTGCCCCCGCGGACAACTTGGCTGGTGCGGTGATCTCGATGCCAATGGGCTTGCCATTTCGGTTGAAGTCAATCACCAATCCCGGCGCCGCCCTTTCCGTCCGATAGCTCTTGTCGTTCGGCCTCCGTGGAAGGTAGAGGTAGGCCGCCAGGGCACGACCGTGCCGAAACGTGACTTCCAAGTAGGAGTTGTTCATTTCCCTCACTCCCAGACCGGGTACGCGGTCACGACGACCAGCAACCGCCGCTCGTGGTCCGGCTCTACGATAACCTCCCATGCCTTCCCACGGTGCCTTGTTTCGATGACCCAGCGGCCATTGACCTGGAGCATCACAACCACCCCGGCTGCGCGGCAACGCTCCACAAAGGGCGCCGGGTCACACCAGAAGAGCGAGACCACGGATACCCTTTCCTCGAGACAGACCTCGAGTTGTGCCTCGAAACCCTGTGGGGGCGTCACAGGTGGGACCAGATTGACGCCGAAGGGACGATCCGTCAGCGCCTGGGGCTTGCGAATCTGCTCACGGATGCCCTGGGCACGCAGCGCCTTGATGTTCTCCGTGTTCCGGGCCCACTGAGTCCCATAGCGCCCGATCAGCTGACGGTTCTCTATCGTCATGATGCGGTTCTGGGTACGCGCAGATGCGCCGAACGCCCAGGTTCAGCGGCGGCGCTCCTGCGCCGTGCGCTGCAAGCTGAAGTTAGACACCGTTCGTCGGCTGCCCGCATGTGGATTTACGTACTGGGCGCGGATTAGTGGCTCATCCATGCACGTGCGACGAGGGCAACCGCCTGCAGAGCATCCTGACTACCGCCTGCGACCCCTTTCTCGAAATCACCCTCGGCGCGTGCCATCCGATTAGTCACGTGCGCAAGGCAAACAACCGACTGATGTCTTGCCTCCGCGAAGGCATAGAGAGCGGCCGCCTCCATCTCGACGGCCATGATCCCCAGCTCCCGGCAGTGAGCTACGGCGGACGCCGTTTCGCGAAACGGCGCGTCGGTCGTCCACGTGGCACCCCGGTACATAGGCACCGGCATATGAGTGAACACTCCCTCGAGTGTCGATAGGAGGCTTGGCCTGATGTGGCTGAAGTCTGCTGGAGGAAGGTAGTGATAACTGGTCCCCTCATCACGCAGCGCCTTCTCAATGAGAACGAAATAGGGGGGATCAGTGACCACGACGACCTGCCCGGCCGATGTCACGCTGATCAGCAACTCGCAGCCGGCGGTGAATAGCTCCTCGGCGACGAGGACGGCAAACGACGCCCCGACGGCGCATCCAACGATACCGAACCCAACACCATCCTGCGCGAAGGTGAAAAGGTCGGTGTGATAGCACCCCCACTCAGGATAGCGTTCTGCGCGATTCGTTCCGATGAGCCAGCGGACGATGTCGCCATCGGGGTCGAGGACACAGATCCTCGGGACATGCGCCTGCGCCAATGACTTCTGCCGTCTCGCCTCGCGTAGCAGGTTCTCGGCGGTGAAGACAGACGGCTCCGTATAGCGTTTGTTCGAGAGTATCGGCGGCGCTGGCATTGTGTGTCTAACACTCAGGATCAGGTGCGGGCCGCTCTGCGGCCCGGCAGCTGAATCCTGCTGTTCGGCGATACGCCGCCGCGCCTCACGCAGCGTAGCGAATGATCTCGAGCTCGGCGCCCCGCTCGACTCCTGCCAAGATCTCATCTACCCGGCGGAGCACGCCGTCTTCTAGGAGATACTCGGGACAGTTGCCACATTGGACGACGGGGAGGTTCTTGAGGATCACGACGCGCATGTCCCCAACCTTGAACGGCAGATCCGTCCTCGTCGGCTTGAGCTGGGCTCCACACACCGTGCATCTCATCGGCGTGGTCTCCTTGTCTTGAGATCGGGCTGCCACTCGTCGGGATCCGGGCGATACGATGTCACAACGCGCACATTATCACCTTCGACGTCCACGGCCAACAACACGTGGAACGCTTCCTCCCCGTGGCGAGCGAGGAGCAAGTAGCTCGGCAGGTACTTGTCGTCCGGGTACGCCTCGACCAGCTGATACGTGTCCACTGCTGCCAGAATCGCCTCGCGGGGGATGAAGCGGCCGGCGAGGCGCATATTCACGTGGTAGGTCCAGAATATCCGGCCCCGAACGAACACCGTCCTGGATGAACCCGACTGGGTCCTCGGGAACCTTCTTCTCACGGGTCAACCCATCGTCTCCGTACGCCCCCTCGAACTATTCGCCGAACATTCAGGCTTTTATCCGTCGTGCGTGAGCATGACGGATAGAACCATATCTGAAAGCGCTGCGCCGATCTATCGGTTGTCTGGGTTGTCCGGATTCGGTCTCCCATTCGCGATCGACTGTCTCATCAGCGATCGTCGTTTCGCGGCTGGTCCGTCGTCTCCCGTCTCAGT
>JACQWB010000124.1 GCA_016209385.1 Candidatus Rokuibacteriota bacterium | reverse complement strand
GGACCGGTTCGGGTGGGTCCTCGGCCCAGCGAGCTCCGTGAACTCCCACGTCACAGGGTTGGGGATAGTAGTCATGTCATTCCCGGGTCCGAGATAGTATAAGGTTCGGAAGGGGGGCGAAGCCCCCCTCCGAGTAACTCTTCGAGCGCGGGCTTCGCCCGCGCAACCGATTCCTGGGGGAGGGTTCGGAGGGGGCCGTCGAGGCCCCCTCCGATTGTCCTAGTTGGACTTTGGCTTAGGCGCGATGGCCTTCGAGAGCGAGGCCAGGTAGGTTGAGATGTCGGCCAGTTCCTGGCCCGTGAGGACGGGCCAGGGGATCTCCTGTTTCTGAGCCTGGGCTTCCATGAAGCGGGCGTGATTCCACATTCCCGCCAGAAGGCCGGCCGGTGAGCCGACCAGTCTGGAGGTCGCAAAGTCGGCGCTGATCTTTCCGCCCTTGCCACGGATGGAGTGACACGTCAGGCAGCCCTTGGTTTCGACCAGCTCCTGGCCGCGGGCGCCGCTGGCGGCCTGGTCGAAGTAGTGCGAGACGTAGAGGTACGCCAGGATGTCGGCCATCTCCTGGCCCCTGAGGCGCGGCACCTGGACCCCGCGCTCGCGCATCACGGCCCACATGGCCGGCCCGTGGTTCCACATGAGGCCCGCGAACTGGGTGAGGCTCACGTGGTGGCCGCGGCGGCCGAGTTCAGGGCCGACTTTCCCGCCCTTGCCGCCGACCGAATGGCAGACGATGCACCGTTTCTCGCTGAAGAGCTTCCCGCCGCGCTCGGGCGTTCCCGGGATGACCTGCGCAGTCTGGCCGGCCCCATCCCTGGCCGCCTGGACGACGTAGGCGATGAGGTCGACCAGCTCCTTCCCCTGGAACGTCGGGCGCTCGATGCCCTGGGCCTTCATCGCCTCCGCCATCTCCGGTCCGTGGTTCCACATGGCGGCGGCGACCAGGACCGGCGAGTTGGCACGCTTCAGGAAGTCCAGGCCCGGCCCGATGTGGCCGCCCTTGCCGCCGATCTCGTGGCACTGGACGCAGCCTTTGGCCGCGAAGAGCGCCTCGCCCGACTTCGGATCACCCAGCTCGTCGTAGTACTGGACGGTGAAGAGAAAGGCGATCAGGTTGGAGAGTTGGGAAGCCGTCAGAGTGGGCCGCTGGATCCCCACCTCCCGCATCCGCGCCCCCATTCGAGGCAGGTGGTTCCACATCGCAGCGCCCAGCTCGAAGAAGCTCTTTCCCGTCTCGATCCGGCCGAGGTCGGGCCCGACTTTTCCGCCGAATCCCCGAACGGCGTGGCACTTCCCGCAGCCCTTTTCGCCGAAGATCTTCCCGCCGGAGAACATACCCCATTCGGGGGCGAAGGGCTGCGGGGGCTGCTGCTGCGCCGAAGCGAGTCCGACTGTGGAGACGAGAAGGAGCAACCCGGCAGCCACGCCGAGAGCACTGCGCTTGCTTCGCCTCATCCATCCATCCTTTCCCGCGGACGTGACGCCGGGTCGCCGCTCCGCGCTCATCACGATACGGCCCGCCCCCCTCGGTCGTCAAGCCGCGCGCCCCCGATCGAATCGCGGAAGCCCTCCGCCACGAGTCGCCGGACGCGGCGTCTACGTTGCCTTCGGAGGCCGGGACGCACGGGAGCGCGCCGCGCGCACGCTGAACCTCCCGGTGAGGAGAATGCACCCCAGCTGGGGCGACGGCGGGACACGAAGAACGCGTGGCTTCTTTCGGCGAATCGTCTAGATTCCGCCAGTTTCAGGGGAGCAGGCGCCTGGCAGTGCCGTTGCATGCATGGGGACGAGAGGTGTCCGCAGAGGGAATTTCTAGCGGCGGGCGGGAGAGGAGCGCAATGAGCGGAGAAGGGGGCGGCATCGTTCGGCAGATCCTCTTTGCGACGGATTTTTCCGACTCCTCGGAGGTCGCCGGGCGCGTGGCCCGCGACTACGCCAGGCACTTCGGTGCCCGCCTGCACGCCCTTCACGTGGTCTGGCCGGGCGCTGATGCGACCGGGTCGCCGTTGCTGGACAAGCTCGCCGCTGAGCTGCGTGCCGAGGTGCCGGTCGTCGCGGCGGTGGAGTCGGGCGCGCCGGCGGCCCGGATCGTGAGCTACGCCGAGCGCCACGGCATCGATCTGATCGTGCTCGGCACGCACGGCCGCACGGGAGTGACGCGGGCGCTGCTCGGCAGCGTCGCCGAGCGGGTGGTCCGCACGGCGCCGTGCCCCGTGCTCACGGTGCCCCGCGCGCGGCGCGCGCCGGACCCGCTGCGGGAGGCGGAGCCTCCCTCGAGCCTCAGGCGCTGCCTGGTTTGCGTGACGCCCTCGGAGGACCTGATCTGCGCGGCGTGTCGAGCCCGCATCCGCGGCGAGGCGCTGGAGCGCAAGCTCAGGGAGGAACGGGCCGGGCGGGCCTGAAGGCGCGGCCCGCACAATTGACTCGGGCCTCGCGCGGCGCGACCCGCCTGCGGCGGGTGCCCGCTGCCTCGCGGCATGGCCGAACCCGCCACGCTCGAACCGCCACTCCGTTACGTGCAATGCGTTGGAGACTCCCCGGCCGTGGGTCACGGCCCGTAGTAGTAGGGGATCTCCGACCTGAGCACCAGGTTGCTCTCGATTCGCTTGGCCCCCTCGATCGAGCGCGCCATGGTCTCGAGCGCAGCTTTCTCAGCCTCCGTCGCCACCATCCCCCAGAGCGAGAGGACACCGTCCTGGGCCCGGATCACGATCGCGCGGTTCGACACCCAGGGCTCCCGGGCCAGCCGCTCCTTCATCTCACGCACCAGCTCGGCGTCGGAGAGCGCGGCCGGCTCCGAGGGGTGCGTCGCGGCCAGGGCCTTGACCAGGTCGCCCCGGCTCACGATCCCGACGAGCTGGCCGTCGGCCACCACCGGCAGCCGGCGGATCCGGCGCTCGTGGAGAATGAGGGCTGCGGCCTCGGCGGGGAGATCGGGGCTCACGCAGATCACCGCGCGCGTCATGACCTCGGCCACCGTGGTCCCGACGGCCTTCTGGTAGTCGCGCGCCAGCCGCTCGCCGTCGGCGAAGAAGAGCCGCCACCACGGCGGGTGCTCGTGCGGCTTCTGGCGGAGGATCATGTCCCCCTCGCTGAGGATGCCGACCACGCCCCCCTCGTCGTCCACGACCGGGAGGCCGCTGACGCCATGGTCCGCCATCAGGCGCGCGGCGTCGTGAATCGTGGCGTCGGGACGCACCGTGATCACGTCTTCGGTCATGATCTCTCCGATCTTCATCGTCGGTCCTCCTTGCGTCTTCTCCCCCGGGCGCGAGAGCGATCGCCGGGCGCCCGGAGAGGTGTCGGCTCCAGCCAGGAGGGGACTCCTGCAAGCTCGATGCCTTGAGCCTATGCCCCTGAAAACCCGCGAGAACTCAATGTCCCGCGGCTAGGGTTTTCCATCGCGAGACCGGGAATTCCCGCCCCAGGTGAGGCACCCGGACCCCCTGAAGCGGTGACACGGTGACAGGCCAGTATTGATGCGGGTTGTCACCGCTTCTGCATCCGGTGACGTCACCACTTGAATGAAGCGGTGACACGCCAGTATTCATGCGGGTTGTCACCGTGTCACCGGATTGGGGGCTTAAAACGGGGAGAAGGAGCACGGTTCAGCCCCCCAGCGCAAAGACATAGGCCGGGAACCGGCGGATCCCTCTGCGGGGCCAATCACCGGTGGACGATCACTACCTCTCCCGTCAGGGCCCTGTGCACGGGGCAGCGATGCGCCACCTCGCGGAGCCGGCGCTCCTCCTCGGGAGCCAGGTCGCCGCCGAGGATCAGCTCCAGCTCGACGTGATCGACCGTTCCCTCAACCCTCGTCGCGCCGGGGGCGCCCGCCGCCGGGACCTTCTCGTGCCGGAGCCTGACTTCGACCCGATCCAGCACCCATCCCTTTCGCCTTGCGTACAGCAAGACCGTGACGGAGGTTCAGGAGCCGAGCGCCGCCAGGAGCAGCTCGTAGGGGGAAGGCCCCGCGTCATCGCCGCCCTGCTCCGGGGGTTCGTCCGCCAGGAGCGTGTGCCGTCCCACCCGCACCTGGTGTCGCAGGTTATCTAGCAGGGTCACCGTCACCGGTCTTGCCATGAGCCTTCCTCCGTGGATCGGTCGTTGTCTCGCTGGAGACTGGAAACCCCATCGTCAGAGCGGAGCGAGAGCAATGCCAGGAGGTGCGATCGGCAGCGCATGGGGAGAGGGGCAGCCAGGGCCCCCCCCGGGGCAGCAGCGCCCCACCGCACGCCGGAGGTTGTCCGCAACGTCTCGATTTATGTGGACTCCGGTCTGGCACTCCCGTTGCACCCGTTTGGAAACGGTCAAGGAAGGATTGTGCCATGCGAGCGGCGACTCCGTGGACAGGACTTCTCGGAGAGCTCTGAGGACGGAGCCCCCCGCCTTCGAGACGCCCCGAGGCGGGCCGTGCGGCGTGAGCCGGGCGGCGAAGCGCTCATGACGCGGGCCGGCGAGCACGACCACTCCCCGGCGGCCATCAGTGCACGGTTGGCCGCGGGCCCCCGCCACAACTACCTCCGCGACTGGGTCTACGGTGGGATCGACGGAGCCGTCACCACGTTCGCGGTGGTGTCGGGGGTGGTCGGCGCAGAGCTCTCCGCCGGCGTCATCCTCATCCTCGGCGCGGCCAATCTGCTGGCGGACGGCTTTTCCATGGCGGCCGCCAACTACCTCGCGACGAAAGCGGAGCGCGAAGACTTCGAGCACCTGGAGGCGATCGAGAACCGCCACGTCGAGGCCTTCCCGGATGGCGAGCGGGAGGAGGTGCGTCAGATCTTCCGCGCGAAAGGGCTCGAAGGCGAAGAGCTCGAGAGCGTGGTGGAGCTGATCACAGCCGACCGCGCGAGATGGATCCGCACCATGCTCAGGGAGGAGTACGGGCTCCCCTCTGAGGTGCGGTCTCCGTGTCGCGCGGGCCTCAGCACCTTCAGCGCGTTTCTGGCCTGTGGGCTAGTCCCGCTCCTTCCCTTCATCGTCGGGCTGGGCAATCCCTTCTGGCTCGCAAGCGGAGCCACGGCGGGGTAGTGGGCTATTTTGAAAAGTCTCCTTGGTGGGATGGACAGTGACCACGCCTTCTGGAGGCTGCGTCCACCCCGGCAAACCTTATACCCCAATTTCGTCTGTGATCAGATAAAATGTTGGCCCGTGGATATTCAGAAGATTCTTGAAGGACTCGGCTTTAGCGGTGAATCGCTGGAGCGGGTCCGCTTGGGGCGCGGTGTAGTGGGCAAAACTACGTATGTCGCTCTCGGCGCTCTGGCCTTACTGAGCATCGTTGCATGGCGCCTCAACGATCCTCAATTGTTGTTGGTGATTGCCGGCGTGGGCGCCTTGCTATTCCTTATTTATTTTATTGGTATTCTGGTGTTTGCGAATCGTAATCCCGCTACCGCCCTATTAGAGGGCGCAGAGCTGCTTCGCTGGCGACAGTACGACCTAGCCGCCAAAGGCCTTCCGAATCCGCCGCCAACACCCGCGATTGTTGATCCGCTAACGCCAAGACAAGAATTGACAGCAGCTATTGAGAGGCCGGAAGAATAATGGCCGGGGAACGATTTCTGCACGTTGGGTTCAGATTTAATGGTCCGCCGAAAGTTAAAGAACTGGAGAAGGCATTTAACTCTGGTTTAGATTGGCTTCGATATGCTGCAAATTGCTGGATCGTATGGACGAGAAGGACACCTCAACAGTGGCACGACATCCTGAAACCATATCTTGGGTCACAAGATGAAATGTTGATCGTTGAAGTAAACGTAAAAGAACGCTATGGCTGGATGTCCAAATGGGTATGGGATTGGATAGATAAGAAGCGATGAATCCAAACTATGCTTCTCCTTATAGCAATTCCCTGATTTCCCATACGCGGTTGGTCACGCCTGCGGCCATCGCGGGCCAGAGCTGGGGGCTCCCCCGCGGAAACCCCGCCCCGAGGAGAGGGAAGATCCACGGGTAGCTCATGATCATCGTGAAGGCGCCGACCGCAGCGCCGAACCACCACTTCCTCATGAGCGAGCTGTATTCTTTCTCTCGATCCTCCGTCTCCCGATCCAGGGCCGCGGGCCCCGCGGGCCGCGGCGCCTCCACGACCGGGTAGCCTGCCGAGGCGACGGCGGCCTTGACCGCCGCGAGCTCCGTGACACTCGGCAGGTATTCGACCTCCGCCTCCTCGGTCCCCAGGCTCACGCTGACCTTCAGGACACCGGGCGTCGCCAGCACGGCATCCTCAATCTTGGCGATGCAGGAGGCGCAGGTCATCCCCTGGATACCGAACCACGCCCGGGCCGTGACGGCACGGTAGCCGGCAGCCTTGATTGCCTCGTAGAGCGCCGCGACGGTGGTCTGCCTGGGGTCGTACTCGGCGGTGGCGAGGCCCCAGGCGAAGTTGACCGTTGCAGTCCTCACCCCCGGCACCGCCCGGAGGGCGCGCTCCACCGCCTGGACGCAAGCCGGGCAGGTCAGCCCGCTGATGGGGAGCGTGATGCGGAGCCCCGGCGCCTCCCCACTGACGCCCGTCGTCGCCGAAGGCACGACCCTCCGGCCGCCGGGCTTCGTCTCCACAGCTTCGAGCTTGTCCGGCATCACCTGCTTTTGCCTCTCAGTCAAGCCCAATCGTATCGCGATAGGCGGGAACCGTGCCCATGCTCAGCGCTCCTGCCTGGGGGCGCGGTCATCGCCGCGGTGGCTCGGGAGGCTCGCCGAGCCGAACCTTTACGGCCATGACAGCGTCCCTCAGGTCACGGCGCCGGCACCCTCGCGGAGCACGCTGCCCGGCAGATCATGGCCAGAACCACCAGTAACCCGCCCGCCGCCGCCAGAGCCGTCGGAGCTCACCGCCGACGCGCACGGATGAAGAGAATCGCGCGACCCGTCTCTGCCTCCACGTCGAATCCGGCGGCCCCGAGCTCCCGAACCAACTCGACTCTCGTGAACAGGCTTTCCGGCGGGAAGAGATGTCGGAGACCAGGCAGGAAAAAGCGGCGGGACAGGTCCTGAAGGAAGAACCGCCCACCCGGTTTCAGCGCCCGATGAACTTCCCCGATGGCAGCTGCGTAGTCGCGGATATGATGGAGGACGTTCAGCTCGTACGCGAAGTCGAACGTCTCGGCAGGGAACGACAAGGCGGTTGCATCTCCCTGCCCGAAGGCGACCCTGTGCGCGAGGACCGGACGTCCGGCGAGGTTGCGCCGGGCCCGTTCAACCTGGTCGGGGTCGTAGTCCACCCCAATCAGGGTCGCCTCTGGAAACTTCTCCGCGAGGGCAAGCGTCTCCCATCCGACCCCGGGACCCAGCGCCAAGCCCCTCCCCCGAAGGGGCG
The DNA here is from genome assembly GCA_016209385.1 of Candidatus Rokuibacteriota bacterium. NCBI lineage: Bacteria > Candidatus Rokuibacteriota > Candidatus Rokuibacteriota bacterium. The sequence goes on along the minus strand of JACQWB010000124.1, from coordinate 4,243 downwards.
CGTCCATGAGGGCTAGGAGCCGCGGAAGGAGATACCAACGCAGGTACAGGCCCGAGAACGAGTTGACGGCCCACTTCTCAAACCAGTGCATCTCCATAGCGTATTCCCGAGAGTCAGAGGAATTGAAGGGAAAACGTCTCTTACGCCAGGAGATCGGTGATATCCCGCTCCGTGAGCAGGCGACGTCTCCATGGCTTCAGCTCGGGGAAGAGATGGGGGAGCAGCCTCAGCGTCAGCCCCGCATTCAGCACGGGAAGGCCCACAAATTCCCCCAGCACGACCAGGTCGAACACGTCGGCGTATTTCCTCCGCTCCCTGAGAGCGCCCAGATAGAGGTCAAACACGAGGAGGCCCCAGGTGAAGTCCTTGGCTGCGGCCCAGAAATGGCGCCATCGATCATCGTCGATTATCGGTCATCCCCGCGCCAAGGAGCCAGAGGCATTGTCCGGGTTCAGTGCCCGCGCCCGTGGCCGGCGGGGGCTGCCGCAGGCGGCTTGAGCGATCGGAGGTACGCCACCAGGTCCACCACTTCCTGGACCGTGACCACGTCGTTGAACGACGGCATCTTGGACGAGCCGTCCCGGCGCCGAATAGCCCTTCCCCTGCTCGATGACCGCGTTGGGGTTGATGATCGTCTCAGCAAAGTACTCAGGCTCGTGCAGCGGGCCCATCGCGGAAAGCTCAGGCCCTACCTTGCCTGGCTCGCTGGGAGCCGGGAAGGTTTCCCCTCTCACCTCATGACAGCTGTAGCACTCCAGCTTCATAAACACCTCGCGCCCCTTGGCGGGATCCCCTTTCGGCCAGGTGAACTTCCAGTCTTTGGGCGTCCCATGGTCACCGTGCCCTCCCGAATCTCCAGGCTGGGTCCGGCCGCCGTGGCCCATGCCGGGCATCTGCTGGGCCCTCGCCGAGAGCACAGCCACGCTAAGGACCGCGCCGAAGACGAGCGTTAGGAAACCGAACCGCGTAGGGTAGCGGCGCATGGTTCCCCCTCCTCAAGCCGCTTCACTTGCATAAATCCTGTCTCACTCTTCGAGCGCGATCAAGTCCAGCCGTTCGGTGAGGATCCCCTCGGCGGGAAGGCAGGTCGGGCCACACTGTCCGCCGATATTGTTACGCTCGGGAGATCAGCGGGGGCCCCAGTAGGAACGGACCACGAGCGGTCGCTCGGGAGCCGCGCGATCGTTCGTCCGGAGAGGGACCAGGAACTCGTGGGCTCCGCCCATCCCCGCGTGCATGGTGAACTCCAGCGTGAGCGTCGTCGAGCGTCCGGACCGGATGGTCGTCTGACCGACGACCGCCTTCGGCGGTCAGCACCCCTTGAGGAGCTTGACGGGCGGCACGCTAGCGAGGCGCAGCAGACCGTCCCCGGCGTTGGTGAGGGTAAACACCGCCCTGGCCGGCGCCTCGAAGGGGAGATCGCCGAGGTCCACCTCTGTCCGATTCACCACGAGCCGCGGCGTGCCGCCGGACGCGGCCGGGGGCTCCGAAAACCACCAGAACCCGGCGGCGGCCGCCGCGATCAGGCCGAGAGCGGCGAGCGCCGCCCAGCGCCACCTCCGGCGCCGCGGCGGAGCCTGCCTGGCTCGCTGCTTTCCCATGCTTCCCTCCTTATCAGGACCACCAGCGTCCAGAAGCCGTAGCCGAACGGGATGTCCTCGCCGTGCAAGGGCTGAACCCCGCGTCAGCGCGCCGGCGCCAGTTCCCAGGCGAAGCTGCGCTCGGCCACTCCGCCGACATTCTTGACGATGACGCGCGCACTTCCGGGTTGGGTGATCGCCGGGAAGACCAGGACGGCCTGACGATGGTGGCCGCCTCCCGCCGCCTGCTCCACGGCCGTCGGCCCCATGTCGGAGCCGTCAGGGGTCCGCAGAAGCACGACCTCCTCGAACTTGATGTCGTCGAGCGCCACCGAGTGGGTGTCCAGGACGACCCTGGCCCTGATCGGGGCTCCGATCGCCGGGGGCGTGGTGAGCGTGACGGTGACGGCCACGGGCCCCTGGCGGTCGCGTTTCGTCAGCCCTTCCTGCGCCTCCAAAATTGCCGCGGCGCCGAGGGTCACCGTTGAGAGCACGAGTGCCAAGCGCAAGATCGAGCGCATCGCCAGACTCCTTCTGGACGGTTGTTCACTTCATCCCTCTCAAACGCGGGCGGGAAACCGGTGACGGAGCGGATCAGGCTTTGGGAGGCGGGGAGGGCAGGTCCGGAGGATAGCGGTCGGAGAGCGGCGTCAGCACGGGCACGAAGCGACCCGTTGCCGCGAGGGTAGACGCGAGCGGAAGAGCGAGCGCCGCCACGATGAGGCACGCGCAAAGGTCCGTGTCCGTGGCGTGGGTGGTATCGAAGAGGCAGAAGCCGACCGCCACGATCATGCCGATCGCGGCGAGAACGATCAGTCGATCAGGCGTTCGCATCGGGATCAAGCCCCGGTCAAGCTGTGGGTGCAAGACTGCTGCCAGACAGCCCGGGACAGAACTCAACCAACTGAAAAGCAATTCTCTTCTTGTGCAGGGTGGGGTTAGGACGATGCCGCATGAAGGACGCTTTGGGGAAACGGCCCGACCCACTGGGGCGCCTGGACCCCACCCGGGCTCAGCTTCGTCCCGGCTGATCCCCCGTGGTGGCGCACACCTCCCTTCAGCCCTATCCTTTCGAGCGCCGCGCCCCAATCGAGCCCCCTTGACCTTGTGACCATTCGTGACTATGTTATGGCCATGATGCATGTGGGCGTGGCCCAGCTCAAAGCGCGATTGAGTGAGTACCTGCGACGGGTCCGTGGAGGCGCGGAGGTGACGGTGCTCGACCGCGAGACGCCGATCGCCCGCATCGTTCCCGTCACCGGCGACACGCCCCCGCTGAGCGTCCGGCACCCCCGGCGAGGAGCCCCGCCGCCGGGCCGGGTGCCGCTCCCGCGCCCGCTGCCCCTCCCGGTCGATGTCGTCACCCTCCTGCTGGAGGAGCGGCAGGGCGAGCGATGATCGCCTACCTCGATGCCTCCGTGGTCCTGCGCATCGTCCTAGGCCAGCCGGAGGCGTTGAAGGAATGGCGAGCGATGCGCCGGGGGGTCGCCAGCGCGCTGGTTGAGGTCGAGTGTCTCCGAACCCTCGACCGGCTCCGGCTGCGGGCGAGGATTCCCGACCGCGAGATTGCGGTGCGCCGCGAGACCGTCTTCCGGGTGCTCGAGAGCCTGGAGATCGTCGAAGCCACCGCCGTGGTCCTCCGTCGCGCGGCGCAGCCCCTACCCACCGAGCTTGGCACCCTGGATGCGATCCATCTCGCCACGGCCATGCTCTGGCGCGAGCGCACGGGGGCCGACCTCGTCATGGCGACCCACGACACGGCCCTGGCCACCGCGTCGCGCGCCAGCGGGCTCAGGGTGATCGGCGCCGAGTGACGAGCTGTTGACGCAGGTCCTCACTCACCTCGCCCCGCACTGAAACCCGAAGACGCTGCGCTGGTGCTCAGGCGGGTAACTCCCGGCCGTCGTGGGGCTCGCGAGCCGGATCGCCCAGGGCTGCACGAGCAGCGTCGCGCTGTCCGGAAGCGCGGTGCTCACTCCGGGAGCGTCGGCGTTTACCCTCGCGTTTCTCGCCGGCGGGCTCGCCACGGCGTGGGTTGTGAGGAGGGCCTGGCGATGAGCGCCCCGCTCAGCGCTGAAGAGGGGGCCGGCCTCCTCCTCGGCATCGCCTTCGGCTTTTTCCTCGAGCGCGCGGGCCTCGGCGACCCGCCGCAAAGGTCGGGTCAGGGCCTGAGGCTTTCCAGGAGCGCCTGCAGCGCTTGCGCGACGCGGTCCACGACCTCGGGCTCGGGCATCCGGATCTTCAGATAGCTCTGGCCCGAGCGCTCGTCACGGATTCGCTCGAACAGTCGCGGCGGCGTCGCTGCGGCCGCCGCCTGACCCGTCCCCGCCACTGACGCGAACTGCGTAAGCAGATCGAGACCTGTCTGGAGCAGAACGCTCAGCGGGTCAGCTGCCGGACGGGGCGAGGCAGCGGCCACGGCCACTTCGCTGTCGCCATCGATGCTTCCCTCGGCGGCTGCTGGTTCGGCCGGCGCGGGCTCGGCAGCCTCCTCCACGATCGGAGCCGGAATACCGGCGGTGACGTTCTCGATGCTCTCCATGAAGCGCTTGAGCCGACTGCCGCCGAGAAACACCTCGCTCTCGCCGCCGTCGAGGATGCCGGCGAAGAGCGAGCGCTTGAATCCCAGGACGGACAGCATCCCCTCCTCGATGGTGCCCTTG
>JACQWB010000123.1 GCA_016209385.1 Candidatus Rokuibacteriota bacterium | reverse complement strand
GTGGCGCGCAGCCGGTCGGGGGCGAGGAGCGCGTAACCGCTCAGGATGGCCAGGGCCAGAGCCAGGACTCCGAGACCTGCGTCCGTCAGGTGGCGTCGGGCGGGAGGAACGGGACACGTGCCCATCGGTTGATTTCAGCTTACGCCGGTCCTCGGCGGCGTGGCAAAGAATTTTCCTTCGCGTAGAATGAGGGGGTGAGCGCGAATGCCGCCTTCGGCTGCGCCGCTGCCGGCCATCGGGTTCTCCCGGTCAACGGGCTTCAGCTCCACGCTCTCGAGTGGGGGGCGCCTGGCCCCCGCGGCCTCCTCTTCCTCCACGGGGGCTCGGCCCACTGCCACTGGTTCGATGCCGTGGCTCCGGCCTTCGCCGACCGCTTCCACGTCCTCGCCCTGGACCAGCGGGGCCACGGGGAGAGCCAGTGGCCCGTGCCGCCCGCCTACCGGACTCAGGATTTCTGCGAGGACCTGCGCCAGCTCGCGGACGCTCTGGGCTGGGGTGAGGTGACCCTCGTCGGCCACTCCATGGGCGGGCACAACGCGATGTGCTTCGCCGCCTGGCATCCCGAACGGGTGCGCGGCCTCGTGATCGCCGACAGCCGCCCGACGATCCCGGAGGACCGGCTCTTTGAGCTCCAGGCGAGGGGGTTCCGTCCTCTCCGCACCTACGAGAGGCCCGAGAGTGCGCTGGCGCGCTTCCGCCTGATCCCGCGCGAGACGGTCGCCGACCCCGAGCTACTCCGCCACCTGGCCCAGGCCGGCATCGTGAAGCGAGGGGAGCGCTGGGTCTATCGCTTCGACCCCGCCTGCAACGGCACCCGCCAGCCGGCTGACGCCTGGCCGCTGCTCGCTCGGATCAGCGCGCCCACCCTCGTCGTGCGCGGGGAGTGGAGCCCGATCCTGCCTCGCCCGATGGCGGCCGAGATGGTCAAGCGGATCCCCGGGGCCCGGCTCGAGGAGATCGCCGGGACGTACCACCACTTCCTCCTCGACCGCCCGGCAGCGTTAGTCGGCCTCCTTGAGCGCTTCCTCGCCGGGCTTCGGGGCTGAACGCCGGCGGGGATGCATCCAGAATTCTGTGAGGGCCCAGCGCGAAGCGGCGGGGGCTCGGGGTCCTTGCCCCCGGGCCTCCGCGGCCACCCTTTCGCGGCTCGCGGGACGGGGCCCCTCCGGATGCGCCTCCGCTGCTCTCGCCTCGGCGCAGGGCGCGCCAGTTTTCCGGCGCCCCTTCGCGTCCTCCCGCCCGGGGTGCGCGATCCGGCTTCCCCGTTCCCGCTCGCTCGCGATGGGTGCCCGGCCGCTCCCGGCAACGGGGGCTGCGGACCCCAATCCCCCGCCGCTATCCCAAAAAGTTGGATGCTTCCCGCCGGCGGTCTTTAGCCACCGGCGCGTTCGATCCTGACCGCGCAGTACTTGAACTCGGGGATCTTGCCGAACGGATCGAGCTGGTCGTTGGTGAGGACGTTCGCCGCCGCCTCGCGGAAGTGGAACGGGATGAAGAGGGTGCCGCGGGCGACCCGCCGCGACGGGCACGCCCGCAGTGTGATCGATCCCCGGCGCGAGCTTACGGTCACGTAGTCGCCCGCCTGCAGCCCGATTCCGGCCAGGTCCTCGGGATGCACCTCGCAGAAGGCCTCGGGCCGGATCTGGTCGAGGGCCCGGGCCCGGCGCGTCATGCTCCCGGTGTGCCAGTGCTCGAGGAGCCGGCCGGTGTTGAGGACGAAGGGATACTCAGGGTCGGGGCACTCGGCCGCCGGTTGGTAGTCGGCCGGAACGAACTTCCCCCGCCGGCTAGGCGTCGGGAAGCCGTCGGCGAAGAGGAGCTGGATCCCCTCGTTCCGCTCGGGATCCGGACAGGGCCAGAGCCTGCCGTAGGGTTCCAGGTTCTTGTAGGTGAGGCCCTGGTAGCTGGGCGCGAGCGAGGTGAACTCCTCGAAGATCTCCTCGGCGCTCCCGTACTCCATCGGGTAGCCCATCCGGCGGGCGATCTCCGACACGACCTCCCAGTCGAGCCTGGCCCGGCCCGGCGGGTCGAGGGCCTTCCGGCCGATCTGGACGCGGCGATCGGTGTTGGTGTAGGTGCCGGTCTTCTCGAAGAAGGACGTCGCCGGGAGAATCACGTCGGCGAACTCCGCCGTCTCGGTCAGGAAGATGTCCTGGACGCAGAGGAAGTCGAGCGTGGCGAGGGCCCGGCGGACCTTGTTGATGTTGGGGTCCGAGAGGAACGGGTTCTCCCCCATCATGTACATCCCCCTGATCTCCCTGGCGAGCGCTCCTGCCATGATCTCCACCACGGTGAGGCCGCGCTTCGAATCGAGCGCTACGCCCCAGGCCTCCTCGAAGCGGCGGCGGATCGTCGGATCCTCCACGCCCTGGTAGTCGGGATAGACCATCGGGATGAGCCCCGCGTCCGAGGCCCCCTGGACATTGTTCTGGCCCCTGAGCGGATGCAGCCCCGTGCCCGGTCGTCCCACGTTGCCGGTGAGGAGGGCGAGCGAGATCAGGCAGCGGGCGTTGTCCGTCCCGTGGGTGTGCTGGGAGATCCCCATCCCCCAGAAGATGATCGCGGCTCTGGCCCGCCCGAAGATCCGGGCCACCTCGCTGATCTTTCCAGCAGGCACTCCGGTGATCTGTTCCGCCACGTCAGGCGGGTAACGCTTCACGACCTCGCGCAGCGCCTCGAAGCCCTCGGTGTGGGCCCGGACGTACTCGCGGTTGATCAGGCCCTCCTCGATCATCACGTGCATCCAGGCGTTGTAGAGCGCCACGTCGGTCCCCGGGTTGATCAGGAGGAAGTGCTGCGCGTGACGGGCGATCCCCGTGGCCCGCGCGTCCACGACGATCAGCGTCGTGCCGTGGGCCGCCGCGTCCTTGATGAAGGTCGCCGCCACGGGATGGTTCTCGGTCGTGCTGCTCCCCGCAACGAGCGCGACCTCGGCGCGCTTGACGTCGCCGAAGACGTTCGTGACAGCGCCCGAGCCGATGGTCTCGAGGAGGGCCGCCACCGACGAGGCGTGGCAGAGGCGCGTACAGTGGTCCACGTTGTTCGTGCCGAAGGCGGCGCGGACCAGCTTCTGGAAGACGTAGGCCTCCTCGTTGCTGCACTTGGCCGATCCGAACCCCGCCAGAGCGCGCGGGCCGTGGGTCTGCTTGATAGCGCTGAGCCGCCGGGCCACCAGGTCGAGCGCCTCGTCCCACGTGGCCTCGCGAAAGGCGGGGAGCACCTCCGCGTAGTCCACAACCCCGCCGGGTTTCCGGCGCGCGCCCTCCCCCTTCACGGCGCTCGACAGCGGTCCCTTGGGATAGGCCTCGGGCCGCCGGATGATCGGGACGGTGAGCCGGTGGGGATGGTGGGCGTAGTCGAAGCCGTAGCGGCCCTTGACGCAGAGGCGCTCCTGGTTCCCCGGGCTCGGCCGGCCGTCCACCAGGACGATGGCGTTGCGCTCGGGATCCACGTGGAGCCTCACCGCGCAGCCGACGCCGCAGTACGGGCAGACCGAGTCCACCGCCTTCAGCTCGGCGCGGGGACGGATGGGAGCGGAGAGAGGCTTGTGGGTCAGGGCGCCGGTCGGGCAGACGGCCGCGCACTCGCCGCACGACACGCAGCTCGACTCGCCCATGGGGCTGTCGAGGTCGAAGGCGATCCGGGCCGCGTAGCCCTTTCCCATCCGGCCGATCACGTCGTTGTGCTGGAGCTCGTCGCAGGCGCGGATGCAGCGGTCGCAGAGGATGCACGCCACGTGGTCCACGGCGATGACGGGTGAGGAGAGGTCCGTCGGGCGACCGTCGCCGGCCAGCAGGCGTGGTGGGCGCTGGAGGCCGTACTGGCGGCCGAGGGCGAGCAGCCCGTCGTCACCGGTCGTCTTCTCGCGGAGGGACTCGCGGGGGTAGTCGGCGAGGAGCATGCCGGTCAGCGCCTTCCGGCAGCGCTCGATCCTGTCCGAGCGCGTGATCACCTTCATCCCGTTGGCGGCAGCGCGGACGCACGAGGCCGCCAGGACCCGCTCGCCCACGTCCACGACGCAGACCCGGCAGACGCCGACGGGCCGGAGCCGCGGGTCGTGGCAGAGCACCGGGATCTCGATCCCGGCCTCGCGCGCGGCCTGCCAGATCGTCGTCCCCTCGGGGACGGTGACAGCGCGCCCGTCGATCGCGAGGGTGACGGTCGCCTGGGCGGTTGTCGTGGGCGCGCTCATGCGGCGTAGGGGAGGGGGTCGGCGAGGCCTGCCTCGGCGAAGCCTTTTTTTCTCAGCAGGCAGCTGTCGCAGCCACCGCAGGCCCTGCCGTCGCTCGTAGGCTCGTAGCAGGACCAGGTCAGCGCGAAGTCCACGCCGAGAGCGTGGCCTTTACGGATAATCTCCGCCTTGGTCATCCTGATCAGCGGCGTGTGAACCTTGAAGTGGCTCTGCCCCTCGACGCCGGCCTTCGTGGCCAGGTTGGCCAGTCGCTCGAAGGCCTCGATGTACTCGGGGCGGCAGTCGGGATAGCCACTATAATCGTAAAAATTTGCGCCGAAGAAGAGGTCCTCTACCCGGAGCACCTCGGCCCAGCCCAGGGCGTGGGCAAGGAAGATCGTGTTGCGCGCGGGGACATAGGTAACAGGGATCCCTGAACCGATCTCCTCAGGGCTCCGCCCCTTCGGCACCGGGAGGTCTCCGGTCAGCGCCGAGCCGCCGATCAGCCTGAGGTCCAGCGCCAGGATCAGGTGCTCCTTGGCGCCGAGCGAGGCGGCCACGCGCCTGGCCGACTCGAGCTCGCGGCTGTGGCGCTGGCCGTAGGCGAAGGAGAGGGCGTAGGGAACATAGCCCTGGTCCCGGGCGATCGCCAGCGTCGTCGCCGAGTCGAGGCCGCCCGAGAGGAGGACCACTGCCGGCTTCATCACACGCCTCGCCGCGCGCCCCAGAGGAGAATGTGGAGGCGCGGCGAGTACCTGAAGCCGTGGCGCCGGCACTCCTCCACGACCCAGAGCGAGCGCTCGAGAATTTCTTCTCGCCGCACCCCCTCCGGCATCAGCAGGATCCGCTCACGCGGAAGGGCGAAACGCTCGCCCAGCCGGAGCACCTCGGCGACATCGCGCTCGTCCACCACGACGAACTTCCACCAGGCGCCGAGCTGGAGGAACGCGCCGATCGCCGCCGGGTTGATCCGCTTCTCCTCCGATACCCCCGACCCCGCCAGCTTCACCGACACGTTCCACTGGTCAACGGGGCCGGGTGGCGGAGGCAGAGTTCCCGAGGTTTCGACCTCGATCGTGAAGCCGTGGTGCTTGAGGCCTTCCACGAGCGGCACGAAGAGCGGAGACTCGAGCGGCTCGCCCCCGGTAATGACAGCCCGCCGGCAGGCAAACGCGGCGGCCAGCTCGGTCAGGCTCTCGAGGGAGACCTCGTGGCCGCCGGCAGGATCCCAGGAGTACTTGGTGTCGCACCACTGGCATCCCACCGAGCAGCCCTGGAGTCGGAAGAAGACCGCGGGCACGCCGGCGGTGACGCCTTCTCCCTGGATAGAGAGGAAGCACTCGGCGATCCGGCCGGTGGTGGCGGGTGTCACGCGCGCTCGCGGGTCAGCTCGCTCGAGCAGGTCGGGGTCTCCCTGATCGCGACGCGTTCGAGCGAGATCCCTCGGGGGAGGGCCGAGCCGATCGCGCGCCACGCCTCCCGCGTGAGGATCTCCGCCGTCGGGTTCCCGTCCAGGCGCACCACTTTTTCCGGCGCCTCCGCCTGGACCCGCTCGATGGCCGCGCAGAGCGGATCCTCGGCGGAGAGGAGTGTCGCGTGGTCCCACTGGTCCAGCACCGCCTTCCTGACGATGGTCCTCAGGTCGTCGAAGTCGATGATCATGCCGAGCCGATCCAGATTCTCGGCGCCCACCGTGACCTCCAGATGATAGGTGTGGCCGTGGAGGAACGCGCACTTGCCCGGGTGGCCCAGGATGCGGTGGGCTGCGTCGAACGTGAACTCAGTGCTGAGACGCATAAAAATCTTTCAACGACGCGGAGTTTCGTCGCCTCATCTTAGCCTCGGCAAAGGCCGGGCGTCAAGCGACGGGGGCCGATCCGACGTGAATCGTGACCGTCCCGATCCCGACGCGCCGGTAGCGTACTTCCCTGAAGCCCGCTGATTCCATGAGCTGCGCCAGCTCGGCGGGAGGCAAGAAGCGGTCCACCGATTGAGGGAGGTACGAGTAGGCTTCAGCGTCCCCGCTGACGAGCCTCCCGATCCGCGGGACCAGCCCGTGGAAGTACCACCGGAAGAGAGAGCCGAAGCCGCGCAGCGTCGGCTGGGTAATCTCGATGGCCATCACCCGCCCGCCGGGGCGCGTCACACGCCGCATCTCGGCGAGGCCCTGCTCGAGGTCGGCCAGGTTGCGCAGGAGGAACGCCGAGGTCACGCAGGCGAACGTCGCGTCTCGAAACGGGAGCGCGAGGGCGTCGCCGGCGACGAGGCTCACCCGGCGCGCCCGATCCTTCAGGCTGAGCTTCGCCCGACCCACGCGGAGCATCCCCTCGGAGAAGTCCAGGCCCACGACGCGTCGCACGTGCGAGGTCTCCAGCAACGCGAGGGCCAGGTCTCCGGTCCCCGTGGCCACGTCGAGGGCGAGCCCTCCCGGGGGGTCCGTCATGCTGACCGCGATCCGGCGCCACGCCTGGTCGCGACCGAGCGTCATGAGGCCGTTCATCAGGTCGTAGCGATGGGCGATGCGGGTGAACATCTCCCGCACGTACCGCGCCTTCTCCTGATTAGCCATGCGCCGGGGTGCCCTCCTTCGCTCAGGCCTCGTCGCCTCGACGGACCAGGCTCGCTCGGACGCCTCCGCTGGCCCCCCCATCCCCCCGGAGGCAGGGGGTCGTCCTCGCGTTCCAACTGCGTTGGCTCGCTCGGAGCGCTCCGGCGTCCTGCGCTTCGCCGCCCGCTACGGCTCCTCGGATTCGCTCCGTAGGGCATCCCCGGCGCATGGCCCTCTACGTGCTACCGCCACAGCCCGCCCACGGTCGCGACGAGGACGATCACCGCGATGTAGCCGTTGACGTTGAAGAAGGCGACGTTCAGGCGGGACAGATCCGTCGGGGAGACGAGCGAGTTCTCGTAGGCGAGGAGCCCGGCCACGATGAGCCAGCCGATCCAGTAGACCCAGCCGAGCCCCGTGACGATGCCGACCGCCGCGAGAGCCAGCGCCGTGAGGGCGTGACAACCTCGCGCCAGGGCCAGTGCCGCCGGGACCCCGAAGCGTGCGGCGACCGAGTGAAGGCCCTCAGCCCGGTCGAACTCGGTGTCCTGGCAGGCGTAGATCAGGTCGAAGCCCGCGATCCAGACGGTCACGGTGAACCAGAGGAGGAAGGCGGGGAGCTCGAACGCCTCTCGCACGGCGATCCAGCCTCCGGCCGCGGCCATCCCGTCGGTGAAGCCGAGGATCCAGTGGGAGGTCCACGTGAAGTACTTCGTGTAGTGGTAGCCTACGAGGAACACGATGGCGAGCGGCGCGAGCTTCAGGCAGAGCGGGTTGAGCTGCCAGGCCGAGACGAGGAGCAGGAGGCCGGAGGCCGCAGCCCACGTCGCGACTTCCCAGGGCCTCAGGAGCGCGCGCGGGAGGTGGCGCTGGGCCGTTCGCGGGTTTCGCGCATCGACGAAGCGGTCCACGAGCCGGTTCACGCTCATCGCGAGCGTGCGCGCGCCGACCATCGCGAGGGTCACCCAGAGGGCGATGCGCCACCCGGGCCAGCCGCCCGCGGCGAGCACCATCGCGATGTAGGCGAAGGGGAGAGCGAAGACCGTATGCTCGAACCTGATGGCTTCGACGAAGTACCGGAGTTTCTGCACGGGCACTGCCAGTTGCGATTACCTGTTCCGCGGGGGGGAGCCCTGAGGGGGGGGCGAACCCCCCTCAGAGAAGTAGTCGCCCCAGCGGTGGGTCACGAGGGCTTTGATCTCCTCTGTCATCACGATCTCTTCGGGCCACTGCTGCTCGATGTTGTCCAGCGGCCCCTTCTCCGTCGCGTCGATCCCGAGCTTGCCGCCGTAGCGGTGGCGGAGGGCGGCGTGGTCCAGGTCGTCCATGGGGCCCTCGATGAGCACGAGGTCGCGCCTGGGATCGATGTTCCCCGTGGCCCGCCAGGCCACCTCCGAGAGGTCGTGGACGTTCACGTGCTCGCTCACCACGACGATCGTCTTGGCGAGCATCATGAGGCCGAGCCCCCAGAGGGCGTACATCACCTTGCGCGCCTGCCCCGGGTAGCGCTTCTTGATCGAGACGATCACCAGGTTGTGGAAGATCCCCTCGGCGGGCATGTTGATGTCCACGACCTCGGGGAGGAGGAGGCGGATGATGGGCAGGAAGATTCGCTCGGTGGCCTTGCCGAGCCAGTAGTCCTCCTGGGGCGGCCGGCCCACGATGATCGTCGGGTAGATCGGATTCTTCCGGTGCGTGACGGCCGTCAGGTGGAAGACCGCGTAGTCGCGCGCGAGCGAGTAGTAGCCGGTGTGGTCGCCGAACGGACCCTCGCGGCGGCGCTCGGAGGGGTCCACGTAGCCTTCGAGGATAATCTCGGCGTGCGCCGGCACGTCCACGTCGACCGTCTTGCCCCTGACCATCTCCACGCCGGCTCCGCGGAGCCAGCCCGCGAAGACGATCTCGTC